>NZ_JAKFZM010000015.1:0-118295 GCF_021654205.1 Leisingera sp. MMG026
CCCCCCGCCACCGTGTTCTCGATGGTCAGATCCCGGCGCCGGTCCGGGGTGCGGCGGGAGGGGTAGACGGCAAAGACTTCTTTGAGCGGCGCCTCATAGCCGGGCAGCACCAGTTCGTATTCGCCAGAGGCAAGCTGCGCCTCGATCATGAAGCGGGGCGCGCGGGTATATCCGGTACCGCTGCTGACGGCCCGCATGATCAGATCCGGGTCATCGGCGGTAAAGCCGACCTGCACCGGCGCCGGAAACTCCTGCCCGCCGCGGCGCAGCGGAAAGAAACCGCGGGTCTGATCCTCGTGGTGCTGGATGAACTTGAGCCGCTGCAGGTCTTCCGGTTTCTGCGGGCGGGTTTCGCGGTCCAGATATTCCGGTGTGGCAAATAGCACCGTTTCCAAGGTCGAGATTTTGCGTCCGAACCCGTCGGTATCCCCCAGCCGCCCGGTGCGGATCGCCAGATCGTAGCCTTCGCGTACCACATCGACCAGCCGGTCCTCGAGCCGCATCACGATATTCAGGTCGGGGTGCTGCTGATTCAGCTCCAGTAGCATAGGGCCGATCACGCTGCGGCCCAGAAAAGAATTCACGCTGATGCGGAAGGTGCCCGATACACTGCCCTCCAGCGCGTCCAGCTCTGCCGTCATCCGGTTGTAGCCGGACAGCAGCGCCTGCGCGTGGCTGTAGACCAGATCGCCTGCCCGGGTGGCGTGAATGCCCTTGGCGGTGCGGTGCAGCAATTGCTGGCCTGTCAGGGTTTCAAGCTGCTTGATCTGCTGGCTGACTGCGGATTGGCTGATACCGCGGCGCTGGGCGGCCCGGTTCAGGCTGCCTTCGTCCAGGGCGATGGTAAATGTCTCAAGAAGAGTGAACCGGTCCATCGGATGCCTATCAGTGTTGCTTATAACTGCTATCGGAACTGCTGGGCTGTAAGTACCGGACCATCAGGGTTATTTCCAGCTCACAGGAAAATTCTCCTCAATTGGATATCGGAGTTTCTTATGACAATCAATCGCAGGGCATTTTTGAACGGGCTGGCGGCGGCTCCGGCGGCGGCACTGGCAGGCGGGTTTTGGGGCGGCGGCGCTGCCATGGCTGCAGAAAGTGCAGCAGAAGCGGCGCCGGTCATTCATTCCTTTACCCTGGGGGACGCCCGGATCACGGTTCTTCTGGACGGGCATCTTCCCCTGGGGACGCAGCTGTTCAACGATTACGATGCTGCAGCAGCCGAACCCGTTCTGGCGCAGGGGCTGCACCGGTTGCAGGACGGCGCGCTGCAGATCCCGGTCAACGGCTATCTGGTGGAGCGCGGCGGGCAAAAGCTGCTGATCGACACGGGTACAGCCGAGTTGATGGGGCCGGGGCTTGGCGCGCTGGGCGCCGGGCTGGCGGCAGCGGGCGTGGCGCCCGAGAGCATCAACACGGTGCTGCTGACCCATATCCACCCGGACCATTCCGGCGGGCTGATCACCGCGGACGGAGCCGGGGTTTTTGCCAATGCCGAACTGGTGGTCGCGCAGCGGGAATGGGATTTCTGGCATGATGACGGGATCCTGGCCGGGGTACCCGAGGCCAACCGCGGCTTCTTTGACATGGCCCGTAAATCTGTGGCGCCTTATGCCGGCCGGCTGAAATTGCTGCAGGGCGAGGAAGAGGCCGCCCCCGGTTTCACCGCGCTGGAGCTGCCGGGCCATACGCCGGGCCACACCGGCTTCATGCTGGATGCGGGCGGCGAGGGGCTGCTGTTCTGGGGTGACCTGATTCACAGCGCCGCGCTGCAATTTGCCCTGCCGGACTGGACCGTCGCATTTGACACCGATCCCGCGCAGACGGCGGCGACCCGGCGGCGGATGCTGGACCGGGCGGCAGCGGATAATCTGCTGGTCACCGGCGCGCATCTGGACTTCCCGGCGCTGGGCCGGGTGCTGCGGCAAGGCGATGCCTATGCCTATCAGGCGGCACCCTGGCAGTTTGGTATCTGAGATTGGCGGTACTGTCGTGAAAACCACCTTGCTGCGCCGTCCGGGATGGCGCAGCAGATTCCCTAGTTCCCTTCTGATGCGCCTTGCGCTAAAGGCTGCGCAACCGATTTGAAGGAGCCAAGTGATGACCAGCGGCAAGAACGGCTTGACCTATGCAGACGCAGGTGTGGACATTGATGCGGGCAACGCCCTGGTTGACCGGATCAAGCCGGCCGCCAAGCGCACCAACCGCTCTGGGGTTGCCAGCGGGCTGGGCGGGTTCGGCGCGCTGTTCGACCTGAAGGCTGCTGGATATAATGACCCGATCCTGGTCGGCGCCACTGATGGTGTCGGCACCAAGCTGCGGATCGCCATTGACACCGGCGTGGTGGACGGCGTTGGCATCGACCTGGTGGCAATGTGCGTCAATGATCTGGTCTGCCAGGGCGCTGAGCCGCTGTTCTTCCTCGACTATTTTGCCACTGGCAAGCTGGAAACGGAAACCGCCGCCCGCATCATCGAAGGCATTGCCGAGGGCTGCGTGCGCTCTGGCTGCGCGCTGATCGGCGGTGAAACGGCTGAAATGCCCGGCATGTACCCCGAAGGTGATTTCGACCTCGCAGGCTTTGCTGTCGGCGCGATGGAGCGCGGAACTGCACTGCCCGAAGGCGTGCAGGAAGGCGACGTGCTGCTGGGCCTGGCCTCTGACGGGGTGCATTCCAACGGCTACTCATTGGTGCGCAAGCTGGTTGAGGTCTCGGGCCTTGGCTGGGACGCGGACTGCCCGTTTGGCGAAGGCACCCTGGGCGCCGCACTGCTGACACCGACGCGGCTCTATGTCAAACAATGCCTGGCCGCAGTGCGGGCAGGGGGCGTGCATGCGCTGGCCCATATCACCGGCGGCGGCCTGACCGAAAACCTGCCGCGGGTTCTGCCCGAAGATCTGGGCGCCGACATCGACCTGAACGCATGGGAGCTGCCGCCGGTGTTCAAGTGGATGGCTGAGACCGGCAATATCGCCGAAGCGGAAATGCTGAAGACCTTCAACTGCGGCATTGGCATGATCCTGTCGGTCTCCGCCGACCGTGCTGATGCGCTGGCCGGGCTGCTGGCCGCTGAGGGCGAGACCGTGGCCCGCCTGGGCACTGTCACCGCTGGTGCCGGGATGCGTTATACCGGCAAGCTGCTGTGAGCCAAAAAAAGGTCGCCATACTGGTTTCGGGCGGGGGCTCCAACATGGTGTCCCTGGTTGAAAGCATGACGGGCGATCATCCGGCCCGGCCCTGCCTGGTGCTGTCCAATGATGCCGAAGCGGGCGGTCTGCGTAAGGCCGCCGCCGCCGGAATTGCCACCGCAGCTGTGGATCATAGGCCTTTTTCTGGCGACCGCGCTGCCTTTGAGGCGGAGCTGGTGAAGCCGATTCTGGAGGCTGGCGCCGATATTGTTTGCCTTGCTGGTTTCATGCGGGTGCTGACGGCCGGGTTTGTGTCGCAATTCGAAGGCAGGATGCTGAACATCCACCCCTCGTTGCTGCCGAAGTACAAGGGCCTTCATACCCATGCCCGCGCGCTGGAGGCCGGTGATGTTGAGCACGGCTGCACCGTGCATGAGGTGACGCCGCGCCTGGATGATGGCCCCATTCTGGGCCAGGCACGGGTGCCGGTGCTGGAACACGACACGCCGGATACGCTGGCGGCCCGGGTTCTGGTGCAGGAACACCTGCTTTATCCGGCCGTGCTGCGCCGCTTCGCCGCGGGAGATAAAACGCCGGTTCAGCTGGGCTGAAGCCCGGCTGATTGCATTGCCCGGGACAAGCGCGTATCACGTCCCGGCCCACATGAGATTGAAAAGCCGGAATTTATGAAAACTTTGACCACCACCGAAGACCTGCAGGCCTTTTGCGAAACCGCCGCACAGTATCCTTATGTCACGGTGGATACCGAGTTTTTGCGGGAACGGACCTATTATTCCAAGCTCTGCCTGATCCAGCTGGCCTTTGCCGGCGACGGCGAAAACGATGCGGTTCTGGTTGACCCGCTGGCCGACGGTATTTCGCTGGAGCCGCTTTATACGCTGTTCCGCGACGAGAGCGTGGTCAAGGTGTTCCACGCTGCCCGTCAGGATCTGGAAATCTTCTGGGTCGACGCCGAAGTGTTCCCGAAACCGCTGTTCGACACCCAAGTGGCGGCGATGGTCTGCGGCTTTGGCGATCAGGCCGGCTATGAAACTCTGGTGCGCAAGATCGTCAAGCTGGGCGTCGACAAGACATCGCGCTTTACCGACTGGTCGCGCCGCCCCCTGAGCGAGGCGCAAAAGACCTATGCGCTGGCCGATGTGACCCATCTGCGCAAGATTTATGAGTTCCTGGCCGCGGAATTGCAAAAGAGCGGACGCGCCCACTGGGTGACCGAGGAACTGCAGGTGCTGACCGACCCGGCGACCTATGACATTCAGCCCCAGGACGCTTGGAAACGGGTCAAAACCCGGACCTCCTCGGGCAAGTTTCTGGCGGTTGTGCGTGAATTGGCGGCGTTCCGCGAAACCTATGCGCAAACCAACAATGTGCCGCGCAACCGGGTGTTCAAGGATGACGCGCTGGTGGAGCTGGCCTCGACCAAGCCGCGCAATCCCGGTGATCTGGGCGGATCCCGACTGCTGCTGCGCGAGGCGCGCAAAGGGGCTATTGCCGAAGGGATCCTGGCGGCCGTGGCCAAAGGGGCCGACTGCCCGCCGGAAGACCACCCCAAGATGGACCGCAGCAAGGAAAAGCTGCAGGTGAACCCGGCGCTGGCGGATCTGCTGCGGGTGCTGCTGAAGGCCAAGACCGAAGCGGAGGGCGTGGCGGCCAAGCTGATCGCACCCAGTGCGGACCTGGACGCTATTGCTGCGGGACTGCGCGATGTTCCGGCCCTTAACGGCTGGCGGCATGAGGTGTTCGGCGCCGATGCGCTGCGGCTGTGTGACGGCAAGATCGGCCTTGCTGCCAAGGGTCAGGACGTAAAGGTTGTGGAGCTGTAAGACGCCCCAGCCGCTGTAAACAATCCTCACAAAGAAAAACGCCCGCAAATCCTGCGGGCGTTTTTCTTATCGGTCGGTCTTGAAGTCAGCGGCGGCGGCTTTCGCGGGCATTCTGCGCGCCATTCACACGCACGGTGCGGATACCGGCCAAGTCCTGATTTGTGACCGTGCGGGCGGCATGGATGGTGCGGCTGAAATCACTGCCGGTGGCGGTGCTGGTTTCCGGGTAGACCACCCGGAAATCCAAGCTCAGGACGCCCTCTTCACTGCCGTCGGCCGGCCGCAGAACAACGTCATAGGCGCCCTGGCGGCTGGCAATGGCCGTTGCATAGATGATGGCGCCGGATGCGGTGCGTTCGATCCGCATTTCGGTGATCCGGCCGGCCAGGACAGTGGTGTCCTTGGGCTCAGGCCGGGCAAAGATACCGCGGGCATTACTGTCTTGCGGCAGCAGCGGGTTGGTGTTGTCCGCCACCGGCGCTTCCGCAGGCGCGGAGCTGCCGAACCAGTTGGAGGGGTTGATCCGCGACTGTTTCCAGCCGCCGCAGCCTGCCAGCATCAGCGCGCAGGCCAATGTAAGAGCCAATGGTTTATGCATCTGTCCCCGCCCATTCAAAATGTCTTTGCAACGGATTACCCGATTGGCTGCGGCTTGAAAAGCGGTTGAAATGGGGCGGGCAGGGGCTTAGGTGCTGATCTGCACCGGATGCGGGTTTTGAGGATGGACGATAATGGCCACTGCCGCCTTTGAAGAGATCGTGGAAGACTTTGAGTTCATGGAGGACTGGGAGGACCGCTACCGCCATGTCATTGATCTGGGCAAGGCAATGCAGCCGCTGGATGACGCGCTGAAAGTGCCCGCAACCAAGGTCGACGGCTGCGCCAGCCAGGTCTGGCTGCATGCCACGATCGACGGCGGAGAATTCCGGTTCGACGGCGACAGCGACGCGATGATTGTGCGCGGTCTGATTGCGGTGCTGCGCTGCCTGTACAATGGTCTGGGGCATAAGGACGTGGTGGCCGTGGATGCCAAGGCTGAGCTGGGACGGCTGGGGCTGAACGAACATTTGTCTTCGCAACGCTCAAACGGGCTGCGGTCGATGATCGAGCGGATCCGCGAAACCGCGATGGCCCAGGCCTGAGGCAGCAGGGCGAGGGGCCGGCCCCTCGCGCTCCCCGGAGTATTTTGGAAAAGATGAAAGTCTAGCCTGCCCAGCCTGAAAGGGTGGTTTCCAGATCGCCATAGCCGGTGTGTCGGTGTTCGAATTCCAGACCCATGCGGTCCGCGCATTCGCGCGCCTTTTCCACCAGCTTGGGGTCGCTGATCTGCGACTGATAGACCAGTTTGGTGTAATTGCCGAACACCATGTCCCTGAGTTCGGGGTTCTTGTCTATGCCCATTGGGCGCCAGATAAAGGCATCGAACTGCTTGACCAGGAAATCGGTCAAGTAAAAGGCAGTGATCTCGCCTGCATCCGCATGGGCGGCGAAGGCCTCATTGCCCTCAAAAAAGGAATAGCAATGCGGGCCTGCCACCATTTCAACGCCCAGCTCTGCGCATTTGCGTTCCAGCGCACCGCCGGTTCCGCAATCAGCATAGACCACGAAGATCTTGTCATAAACGGCTGAGTGTTTGGCTACGGCGCCGTCCACGGCATCGACAATCTGCTCCGGGTAAAGGTGCAGTTTTGCGGGCAGGCAAGTGAGGTCGATGTGATCCAGCCCGTTTTTCTCCTTGATATCAAGGATCTCGCGCGCAAGGGCGCCGCAGGCAATCAGCAGGATACGGCCGGTCTTCTTTTCAGGGGCAGCCAGGCCCTGTTCGGTGAGGGAGCTTTCCTCAAGTGTCCGCCCTGTCGGCGGGCGGAAGGCAGCCCGCTCGGTCAAGCGGGCTGCGCGTCCTTTGCGTGCCAAATCAGGCGCTCATCGAGTTGTGCTTGCGCGCCACCATATCCTTGGCCATTTCCACGGCCACGGCGGCGTCACGGCAATAGCCATCGGCGCCGATGGCCTTGCCGAACTCTTCGTTCAGCGGTGCGCCGCCAACCAGCACGATGTAGTCATCACGCAGGCCTTGCTCGACCATGGTGTCGATAACGACTTTCATGTAGGGCATGGTAGTGGTCAGCAGAGCCGACATGCCAAGGATGTCCGGCTTGTGCTCGCCCAGGGCTTCCAGATAGTTTTCAACCGGGTTGTTGATACCCAGATCGACAACTTCAAAGCCTGCGCCTTCCATCATCATCGAAACCAGGTTTTTGCCGATGTCGTGGATGTCGCCTTTGACGGTGCCGATTACCATTGAGCCGACCTGCGGTGCGCCGGTTGCAGCCAGCAGCGGTTTCAGGATGGCCATGCCGCCCTTCATCGCGTTGGCGGCCAGCAGAACCTCGGGCACGAACAGGATGCCGTCGCGGAAGTCGGCTCCAACGATAGTCATGCCGCCCACCAGGGCCTTGGTCAGAACATCATACGGCGCCCAGTCGCGCGAGAGAAGAATGCCAACGCCTTCTTCGATTTCCTCTTTGAGACCGTCATAGAGGTCGTCAAACATCTGCTGAACAAGTTCCTCGTCATCGAGTTCCGAGAGGATGATGTCTTCTTCGTCCGACATGCGCCTAATCCTTGCTGACGGGGGAGTCCCCGGTGTTGGCCTGTTTCTGAGGCTTTTGTGACAGAATACAGCCGGTGAACTGCATTATTTGCGACATTGCCGCGTTTCTAACCGACGTATAGAGACAATTTCGGCGCAAGAATAATGAAGATTTCACATGGAAATCTTCGAAATTGCCCATTTGTTCTTTATTTGTTCTAACTGGGTGGCTACGGTGCGTCTATGCCGCAGGAAAACACCCAGCATGCCACACGCCGCAAAGGGCGCGCCAGTCTCAGCAATGCGGCAGGACGGTTCGATTTGGACCGCAGCCATGCGGATGACGGCTGGTTTCAGGAGCCGGAAGCGGAAGTGATTCCCACCGAAGTGCGGCAAGAAACGGCACGGTCGCTGATCAGTTACAACCGGTCGCCGGATCTGCCGTTTGACCGGTCCATCAACCCTTACCGGGGATGCGAGCATGGCTGCATCTACTGCTTTGCACGGCCCAGCCATGCTTATCTTGGCCTGTCACCGGGTTTGGACTTTGAGACACGGCTGGTCGCACGCCCCAATGCGGCCGCGGTGCTGCGCAACGAACTGTCGGCGCCGCGTTACAAGGCGGCCGTGCTGGCGCTAGGCACCAACACCGACCCGTACCAGCCGTGCGAGCGGGACCATCGTATCACACGCAGCTGCTTGGAGGTTTTGCGGGATTTCAATCATCCTGTGGCGATCGTCACCAAGGGTGCGATGGTGGAACGGGACCTGGATATCCTGGCGCCGATGGCAGCCAAAGGTCTGGTGCGGGTGGGGGTTTCCGTTACCACGCTGGACCCGGATCTGTCCCGCCGGATGGAGCCGCGGGCCCCTTTGCCGGCCCGGCGGCTGGCCGCGATCCGGCGGCTGACGCAGGCGGGTGTGCCGGTGCGGGTGATGACCTCTCCTGTTGTGCCTGGGCTGACCGATCATGAGCTGGAGGCGCTGCTGGCAGCCGGGGCGGAGGCGGGTGCGGATGCCGCCAGCTGGATCATGCTGCGGCTGCCGCGGGAGGTGTCGGGTTTGTGGCAGGAATGGCTGGACAAGCACGAGCCTGGCCGTGCGGCCAAGGTGATGGCGCGGTTGCGGGAAATGCATGGCGGGCGCGACTACGACCCGCGCTGGGGCCACAGGATGCGCGGCGAGGGGCGTTATGCCGAAATGATTGCGCAGCGGTTTAAGGCAGCCTGCCGGCGGCTCGGGCTGAAGGAGCGAACACCGGATCTGCGATGCGATCTGTTTGCCAGGCCGCCGCAGCCGGGCGACCAGCTGGCGTTGTTTTGATCCGCCCTTGATCCTGCGGAGCGGCTTTTTGTGCTAGGCTGTGATCATTCATGATTGAAAGGAAGGTGTGCTATGACTGCTGTCGCAGTGAAGGCACGTGTCACCGGCCGCGTGCAGGGTGTGGCGTTCCGCACCTGGGCCAGGGCAGAGGCGTTGCGCCACGGCCTGTCCGGCTGGATCCGGAATGAGCCGGACGGCTCGGTGCGGGCGTTGCTGATGGGGCCGGCCGCCGGCGTCGCCGATATGGTGCGCCGGATGGGCCACGGGCCTGGCGCCGCCGCGGTGAAGGATGTGCTGACTGAACGGACAGTTCCCGACCCTGAAGTGAGCGGCTTTACAATCGTCCGCTAGGCCGGCGTGAACAATCGGCTGGCGTCATTTGCCGGGGCTAGCGGCGAAAGTGATACGGGCGTTCGCGCAAATAATACGCGCGCATCGTCAGGCCGGCCTGACGGTGTGCAATGCGCATTGGAGCCAAAAAACAGGCTGAGCCATAAGTTAAGGGCGCCGCAAGGTAATTGCGGCGCCCCTAATTTGCCTTCCGGTGCTTCCACTGGCCGCGCGAAAGTCCGCGGTTGCGGCGGCCCGGCAGATCAGGCGCGGCGGCGGCGGCGCGAGCGGCGCTCACCGCCTGCGTTTGCGTCTTCACCGGTGCCGTCGCTGTCAGAGGTGAAAGGGCCAAGCACTTCGACGATTTTCTCAAGAGCCGGGCGGTCGCCGCGCGGGCGGCTGTCCAGGGCGTCGCGCATTGCGCGCAGATGATCCGGCATGGTGCCGCAGCAGCCGCCAATGATCCTGGCGCCCGAGTCGCGGGCCATCACTGCGTATTCCCCCATCAGCTCGGGCGTGCCGTCGTAATGGATGTGGCCGTCGACATATTTCGGAATTCCGGCATTGCCCTTGGAGATGATCGGGCGTTCAGTGCCCTGCGCCGCAAAGCCAAGCACAGTGCGCAGGATGTCCGACGCACCGGTGCCGCAATTGGCGCCAAAAGCCAGCGGTGCATTGTCGAACTCTTCCACCAGCTGGGCGAGATCCGCTGAGGTCACACCCATCATGGTCCGCCCTGCGGTATCAAAGCTCATGGTGCCGCACCAGGGCATGTCCGCCAGCTTGAAGGCCTCAGCCGCGGCGCGGAATTCTTCCGGTGCAGAAATGGTTTCCAGCCACAAAACATCGGCGCCGCCCTCCTTCAGGGCATCGGCCTGTTCATGGAACATCTCGACCGCCAGAGCATGGGACATGTCACCGATAGGCTCAAAAATTTCCCCAGTCGGGCCGACGGAACCGGCCACGGCGATCTTGCGTTCCGCCTTGTCTGCCACCTCGCGGCCCAGTTCGGCCGCAATGCGGTTCAACTCGCGCACGCGGTTTTGAGCGTCATGCAGTTTCAGCCGCGCGGCGGTGCCGCCGAAGCTGTTGGTCAGGAACAGATCGCTGCCCGCATCAACCGAGCCCTTGTACAGCGCCAGAATTTTCTGTGGTTCGTCCACATTCCACAATTCCGGCGCATCGCCGGACTGCAGACCCATGGCGAACAGATTGGTGCCGGTTGCACCATCCGCCAGCAGGGCGTCTTTGGTTTCCAGCAGCTGTTTGAAAGTGTTTGTCATCGGTTTCATCCCGTGTCAGCAGGCCGTCCGGGCGGGCAGGGCGGCAAATCGGTCTGTGTCCCCTGTCTCATGCCGGGCGGGCAAGGGCAATTTCATTTTCTTCATCTTCATTATGAGCGGGCGCTGCGGCGGCTGCGGGCTGCACGGCGGGCGGGCGGTGCACCAGGCGCAGCAGCTCCCCAATGCAAAGCGCCATTTGCAGCCAGCTGGGGGCTGCCATATAGCGCGGCTCCCACCTTGGTGCAAAGCAGGCCTTGAACCGGCGCAGGCCCCGGTCCACGCCCTTGGCCAGGCGGTGACCGGGCACGGCTGCCAGCGACAAGCGCGGGATACTTTCGGCTGCGGCGGCAGCTATGCCGGCCCGCACCAGCGCATGGCCGGTCCCGTCCGGAACATCAGGGCGCATCCGGATCAGATCCAGGCACCATTCGCGGGCGGATGTGTGAAAGCTGGCAAAGCCGATCAGCTGTCCGTCCCGGAACGCCAGGATCACCTCCTGGGCGGCCAGATAGCCGGGTTCAAACCGTCCCATCGTGGTGCCATAGGCGGTGCCATGGGCCGATTGCCAGGCTGCGTCGGCGTCCCGCATCTGATCAAAGGGCAGCCGGGCCGCGGCGCGGCAGACCTCAATGCCTGTTTTCTCGGCATGACGCAGTTTGCGGCGCAACTGGCGGCGGGAGGAACCGCTCTCGGAGAACTTAAGCGGGTTCAGTACCGCATCTTCGGCGATCCGCAGGACGCGCCAGCCGGACTTGCGGGCATGCAGCGCACTGCGTCCGCTGCATTTGTAATAGCAGGCGGCGGCGTTGCGGGTTTGGGCGTGGCGGGCCAGCGGAGCAAAGGTCTCGGCTGCAAGGCCCGACAGGGGGTCAAACAGCGCAATCGATGCCTGCGGGCTGTCCAGCAGCGCAATCTGGTTAAGGCCGAACGCTTGCACATGGCCGCCGTTCTGCCGGATAATTCCGGTTTCAGAGCATGCCCGGTTGCCGGACAGGGCGGCTGGCGGCAGGCTGCGGCTGCCCAGCAGGTCTGTATCGCCGGCGGCTGGAACCCTTGCCGGCAGCAGTCCGGGAAAGACCATCAGCAAGGCGGCCAGAACCGCCGGCACTGCATAATAGACCAAACGGAAGGCCAGCAGCCCGGCGATCAGACTGTGGTCGGGGACCGCAGGCAGCAGCGCGCAGAGAGTCAGCTCAAACGGGCCGGCCCCGCCGGGGGCCGAAGACACAACTGCAAACCCCAGCGCAATCGCATAGGCCGTAAGGAGCTGCGCCCAGGATGTTTCCATTCCGCCCGGCAGCAGCAGCCACAACGCTGTGCCGGCGGCGGCGACATCGGCGGCTGCCCAGAACCCCAAAGCGGTCATTGCGGTCAAGGAGGGCCAGCGCAGCCTCAGCCGGAACAGCGGTGTTTGCGGATGCAGAAAGCTGAAGACCGAAACGCCGGCGGCGGCAGCCAGGATCACACCGCCAGCCCAGGCCAGGCCCGGCGACGGCGGCGCCAGGATCAGCGCGGCACCGCAGATTACCGAAAGTGCTGCCAAAAATGTGACGGCCACCAATGCTGTCAGTTGGCCCGCCTGCAGCGGGGACAGGCCGGGCAGCAGGCGCCAGCGGGCATAGCTGCCGGTGATCAGGCCGAACCCGGCGGTCTGCGAAAAAGCGATGGCAGCCATGCCTGCGCGCCGCGCTGCGGGACCATCCATACCGGTGCCAAGATGGCGGTGGGCCACGGAATCATAACGCCCCAGCGCCCAAAAGCTGAGGCCGGTGGCCAATACAGCAGCAGCCCATTTCCAGGCGGGCAGACTGCCCAGGATGGCGCCAAGTTCCCGCATCGGCGGCAATTCGGTCTGTGTTTGCAGCAGCCAAAGACAGCCCCCCATGACCAGAAAAGGAACGGTCAGCCGGATAAGCCGCACAACCGGCCTGGGGGCGGTGGATTTTGATAACAGCATGGCAATCCTTGAAAGGCAGCGTAAAAGGCCCTTGGCTGCCAGTGTACCGGGTGCTGTTTGCAGATCAGTTAACCGCTGAAACTGTGCTGATTGCCGTAGCGGCCTTTCCATCATTGGATAGGTAAGGCAGGCAGGTTGTTGCGGCAGCCGCATGGCAACGCTGCCGGCGGGCACCGTGCCGGGAAGCGGCGGAAGACGCAGGGCTGGTTTGGCGGTCCGGCTGGATGATCAGCCGGCTTCGCTCAGAATTTCTGCCTGCGCCTGCGGCATCAGTTCCTGCAGTTTGCTGCGGATCTGTGTTTCGCTTGCCTGAGAGCCGAGGTCGCCTGACAGCTTGCGCACGACATCCTCATGGCCGGCTTCCTCAAGATCGGCAGCAACGACGGACTGGGCGTAATCGGCGGCAGATGAGCCGCTTTTCCCCAGCAGCTCTGCCGCCCAAAGGCCGACCAGCTTGTTGCGCCGCGCGCGGGCTTTGAACTGCATTTCCTCATCATGCGCGAATTTGGCCTCAAACGCCTGTTCGCGTTCGTCAAATGTAGTCATGACTGATCCTCATTAACCGATTGCACCTGTCTAATGATAGGAGCATGATCCCTGCAGAGGGCAAGAAAAAACTGTTCTTGATAAAGCCTTTGTGCCTGCTGCAAGGCGGGCGGGCTGCACCGGGCGGCGGCTGCCGCTTACGGGGTCTGCATCTGCAGGGCCGCGATCCCATGCAGCAAGCTTGCGGCTGAGGCCCCCTTGCACTATGAGGGCGGCACATCGCAGGGCCGGATTCCCGGCATTGACCCGAAAGGCTCCCAATGGCGCGTCGCAAGAAAATCTACGAAGGCAAGGCCAAAACACTGTATGAAGGCCCCGAGCCGGGAACCATCGTGCAGTATTTCAAAGACGACGCCACCGCCTTCAATGCTGAAAAGCACGACGTGATCGAGGGCAAGGGCGTTCTGAACAACATCCTGAGCGAGTTTTTCATGCTGGGCTTGGGTCAGATCGGTGTACCGACACATTTTCTGAAGCGTTTGAACATGCGCGAGCAGCTGGTGCGCAGCTGCGAGATCATTCCGCTGGAAGTGATCGTGCGGAACTATGCGGCCGGCAGTATCTCCAAGCGTCTGGGCATTGACGAGGGAACTCAGCTGCCGCGCCCGATTGTGGAATACTGCTATAAGGACGACGGTCTGGGCGATCCGCTGGTCACCGAAGAGCATATCGCCGCCTTTGGCTGGGCCAGCCAGCAGGACATGGACGATATCCTGAGCCTGGCGCTGCGGGTCAATGACTTCCTGTCCGGTGTGTTCCTGGCCGTTGGGATCCGTCTGGTCGACTTCAAGATCGAGATCGGCCGCGTTTATGAGGGCGATTTCCAGCGTCTGGTGATTGCGGACGAGATCAGCCCGGACAGCTGCCGCCTGTGGGACGTGAAGACCGGCCAGAAGCTGGACAAAGACGTGTTCCGCCGCGACCTGGGCAGTCTGACCGATGCATATTCGGAAGTGGCGCGCCGACTGGGCGTGATGCCGAACAACCCGCCGGCGCCGGGCAAACCGACGCTGGTGAACTAAGCCGGTCCCGCCCTGCGGATAGGGCGGGGTTTTGAGTATTTTTAAAAAGATGAAGCCTGGATGGGGCTTTGCCACCGAAACCTGAGGGATGATGCGATGAAGGCACGGGTGCATGTGATGCTGAAGAACGGGGTTCTGGATCCGCAGGGCGAGGCGGTGCGCCACGCGCTGGGAGCCTTGGGCTTTGACAAGGTTGAAGGTGTGCGGCAGGGCAAGGTGATCGATCTGGATCTGACAGACGGCGCCACCGAAGCTGACGTGACCGCAATGTGCGAAAAGCTGCTGGCCAACACCGTGATCGAATCCTACAGCATCGAGCTGCAGTGATGAAGGCGGCGGTAGTAGTCTTCCCGGGTTCAAACTGTGATCGCGATTTGGCGGTAGCGTTTGAGCAGGCTGGTTTCGACGTGTCGATGGTCTGGCATAAGGACAGCGCGCTGCCGGAAGGTGTCGATATCGTTGGCGTTCCTGGCGGTTTCTCCTACGGCGACTATCTGCGCTGCGGTGCTATCGCGGCGCAATCGCCGATCTGCAAGGCCGTGGTCGCGCACGCAGATCGCGGCGGCTATGCCGTTGGCGTCTGCAACGGTTTCCAGATCCTGACCGAAACCGGCGTGCTGCCGGGCGCATTGCTGCGCAACGCAGGTCTGAAATACATCTGCCGCACCGTAGACCTGAAGGTGGCGACGTCTGAGAGCGTCTTTACCCAAGGGTACAATGCGGGCGACGTGATCGGGGTGCCGATTGCCCACCATGATGGCAATTATTTTGCCGATGCCGAGACCGTCAAGGCGTTGCAGGACCAGGACCGGGTGGCCTTCACCTATGCAGACAACCCCAATGGTTCGGTTGCTGATATTGCCGGTATCCTGTCGGACAACCGCCGCGTGCTCGGCATGATGCCGCACCCGGAACGGGCCGCGGATGAAGGGCACGGCGGCACCGACGGCACGGCAGTGTTCCGCGCATTGGCGGGCATGGTCACTGCGGCGTGACTTGAGGATGCGGGGCGGCCGCAATAGGTATAGTTTATGACCGCCCCGCGCTTTGATGTGACCAAACCCAAGCGGAAGACCGGCTCGCGCACGATTTCGTGGCGCGCGCGGCTGTCGCTTGTGCTGTTTATGCTGGTGGCGGCTGTCACCGTGTGGACCACAAACCGGGCGCTGACCCACCGTTTTACCGAAAGCACCCGCAACCGGGCCGAGCTGCGGCTGGCGCTGTATTCGGGCAACCTGCTGAGCGAGCTGCGCCAGCATGCAATTGTGCCGCAGCTGCTGGCGCGCGACCAGACGCTGATTTCGGCACTGCAATCCAATGACTTTTCCCTGTCCACCCAGCGGCTGATCTCATTTGTGGATGAGATTGGCGCGGCGTCGATCATGCTGCTGGCGCAGGATGGCCGCACTGTGGCCGCAACCGACCGCAACCGGTTGGGCGAGACCCATCGCAATGCTGCCTATTTTGTCGATGCGATCCGGGCCAAATCGACAGTTTTTTCGGTGATCCCGCGGGAAGTGGGCGGCTACCGTTTCACCTATTCCCGGCGGATGATCGATGCGACCGGCGTGCTGGGCGCGATTGTGGTCGAGGTGGACTTGCAGAAGTTCGAACGGGCCTGGGCCGGGATTTCCGATGCGGTGCTGGTCACCGACAGCACCGGCAATATCATCCTGGCCACCGAGGCGCGCTGGCGCGGGCTGCAGGAAGGCGACGCGCTGACCCTGCAGACCCCCGAGGGCGCCATCCAGCGGGCGATCCGAGCAACCACCGACTGGACCGCGCTGCCGCCGGACGCCTATCTTCAGGGCGAGGCGGTGATGCGGCTGGAAACCCGGGTGCCGTTCCAGGGCTGGAGGATGGCGTCCTTCACCACTTATTCCTCGGTGCGCGAGCGGGTTAACGCAGTGCTGGCGCTGGAAATTATGGGATTCGCCATCCTGCTGGCGCTGGCGTTCTACGCGCTCAGCCGGAAAACGGCGCTGCGTATGGCGCTGTTCCAGCGCGAGTCGGCAGAGCTTCGCGTATTGAACGCCCGCTTGCAGCGGGAAATTGCCGAGCGGGAACGGATGCAAAAGACCCTTGCAGTGGCGGAACAGAGCCTGGCGCAAAGCTCGAAACTGGCCGCCTTGGGTGAGATGTCGGCTGCCGTCAGCCACGAGCTGAACCAGCCGCTGGCAGCGATGAAAACCTATCTGGCCGGCGCCCGTCTGCTGCTTAACCGCAACCGCCCGGATGAGGCGCTGGCCTCCTTTGGCCGGATTGATGATCTGATCGAACGGATGGGGGCGATCACCCGGCAGCTGAAATCCTACGCGCGAAAGGGCGGCGATACGTTCAGCCCTGTAAACGTGGGCGATGCGCTGGCCTCCAGCCTGTCGATGATGGAACCGCAGCTGCGTCAGCGGCATGTGAAAATCACCCGGATTTTGCCCGAAGAACCTGTTATGGTGATGGGCGACCGGATGCGGCTGGAACAGGTCATGGTCAACCTCTTGCGTAACGCGCTGGACGCCACCAAATCGGTGGCCGACCCGGAGGTGGAAATCCTGCTGGCCGCGGGTGAGACGGCGACGCTGTCTGTGCGCGACAACGGGGTGGGGATCAACGACTTCGATGAATTGTTCGAGCCGTTCTACACCACCAAGCAGCCCGGCGACGGGGTTGGTTTGGGTCTTGCCATCTCCTCGGGGATCGTCAACGACCTAGGGGGACGGCTGACTGCCCGCAACGGCCAGAACGGCGGCGCGGTCTTTGAGATGCAATTGCCGGTCCTGGTGGACGGTATCGAGGCTGCGGAATGAAGCAGCCCCTGAAGATTAGGAGAGAACGCGCATGGCCCAGGCTATGAAAATCGCGATCGTGGACGACGAACAGGATATGCGGCAGTCGATCAGCCAGTGGCTGGCATTGTCGGGTTACGACACCGAGACCTTCTCCAGCGCCGAAGAAGCGCTCAAGGTGCTGGGGCCGGATTACCCGGGGATCGTGATCTCCGACATTAAGATGCCCGGCATGGACGGGATGCAGTTTCTGAAAAAACTGATGGGCAGCGATTCCGCGCTGCCGGTGATCATGATCACCGGCCATGGCGATGTGCCGATGGCGGTGGAGGCGATGCGCGTGGGTGCCTTCGACTTCTTGGAAAAACCGTTCAACCCGGACCGTATGTCGGAGCTGGCCAAGCGCGCCACCGGTGCCCGCCGTCTGACGCTGGACAACCGGGCGCTGCGGCGCGAGCTGTCGGATGGCGGCCAGATCATGAAGAAGCTGATCGGCCAAAGCCCGGTGATGGAGCGCCTGCGCGAAGATATCCTGGATCTGGGGCAGGCTGACGGCCATGTGCTGATCGACGGCGAGACCGGCACCGGCAAAACCCTGGTAGCGCATGCGCTGCACGCGGTTGGCAGCCGGGCGGGCAAGAAATTCGTGCTGATCTCCTGCGCCGCCTTGGAAGAGGAAGCATTGGCCAAGCGTCTGTTCGGGCCGATGCTACCCGAAGACAGCATGCTGCCAGCAGTCGAGGAAGCCCGCGGCGGCACCCTGGTGCTGGAAGATATCGATGCGCTGTCTGAGACATTGCAGGCCAAGCTGCTGAGTGTGATCAACGAGCAGGGCACCCCGGCAGAAACCCGGATCATCGCCATTTCCAACCTGCAGGAAGCGGGCAAGACCTGCGAAGACGCGCTGCGCCCGGATCTGTTCTACCGCCTGGCAGCGCTGCGCATCACCGTGCCGCCGCTGCGCCAGCGCGGCGAAGATATCCTGACGCTGTTCACCCGCCTGTCCGAGCAATTCTCGGAAGAATACGGCTGCGAAGCGCCGCAGGTCAGCGCGCAGGAGGCGGCACAGCTGCTGCAGGCACCTTGGCCGGGCAACGTGCGTCAGCTGATCAACATCGCCGAACGCGCGGTCCTGCAGTCGCGCCGGGGGTCAGGCACCATTGCCTCGCTCTTGATGTCCGATCACGAGGAAATGCAGCCGGTGATGACCACTGAAGGCAAGCCGCTGAAGGAATATGTGGAAGCCTTTGAGCGGATGCTGATCGACAACACCATGCGCCGCCACAAAGGGTCTATTGCCAGCGTGATGGACGAGCTGTGCCTGCCGCGCCGGACGCTGAACGAGAAGATGGCCAAATACGGCCTGCAGCGGTCCGACTATCTGGCGTAACCGCCGCCGCTGCTGTTTTCGGCATGGGAACCGGCCGGGAAAACAAATGCTTGCGCGCCGGAGTTCTATTGGAACTCCGGCAGCCGGCTGAAAACTTACCATAATTTAATGCGTTGTCTGCTATGGGCCGGCAGGTTTCATTTTCAATGCCCGTGGTGACGAATGTCCATTGTCATTACCTATCCACAGGCCTTATGCTGACCAAACGGGCCGGAAACCGGTGTATGGTTCCCCCGTTCTTATGAGTTTCGCTGACTGCGGTTTTTGTCCGGCATGATCCGAGAAAGCTGCAGTCAGACCGATTGGCCCTCCGAACTTTGGAGGGCAGTTTAGCGCCCAAGCCGGAATTTAAGCCGGTGCCGGGATAATGTGGCAGGGACGGGCAGCACCCGCCTGCCGGAGAAGAACCGCGATGACGCGCGCGAGAGCGAAAAGCACTGAGGCAGGAAGGCCGGGCATCGATCCCGGGACCACCTGCTGCACCGCGCCGTCCCAGATCGCCCTGACAAGACACCACCCGAAACGTGCGCGGCCGCCTGGAGACAAGTGGCTTGCGGACGCACAGGGCAGGTGCACCAAGGACACATGGCAAAGAAGATGCTTATCGACGCCACCCACGCGGAAGAGACCCGTGTTGTGGTTGTGGATGGAAACAAGGTTGAGGAATTCGACTTTGAATCCGAAAATAAACGCCAGCTTGCTGGCAACATTTACCTCGCAAAAGTAACCCGGGTCGAACCATCGCTGCAGGCGGCGTTTGTGGACTATGGCGGCAACCGTCATGGTTTCCTGGCGTTCTCCGAAATCCACCCGGATTATTACCAGATCCCCGTCGCCGACCGTGAGGCGCTGATGGAGGAAGAACGCGCCTATGCCGAAGCGATGCGCGCCCGCGACGAGGAAGACGACGAAAAACCGGCCAAGCCCAAACGGTCGCGCCGCTCCAAATCCGCCGCCAAGGCTGCCAAGACCTCTTCCGATGATGCGGTGGAAACCAAGGAGGTTGAGGCCTCTGAGGAGAAGACCGCTGAAATCGCCGGAATGGAGACCATCGACCTGAGCGACAGTGCTGAGGCCGGGGATGATCTGGCGGACGTGCCGGAAGGGTCCTCGCCGGTGGAGCATGTCGCGGAAACGCCGGTGGAAGAGCCGGAAGACGATGATGCGTCTGCACCTGAGGCAGCCGAAGCTGAAGTGGCTGCCGGACCCGCTGAGACTGCTGGCGAAGAAGCACCTGAAGGGGCGGCAGTTGAGGCCGCCGCTGCTGAAGAGGCACCCGCAGAAGCTGCGGATGAGCCTGCAGCCGAAGCAAATGCCGGCACCGAACCAGCCGCCGAAGCAGCCAAGGACGATGCAGAAACGGCTGCTCCGGAGGCCGCATCTGCCAATGCCGGTGCTGACACCGCAGACAGCGGCGACAGCGATGAAGACGCGGGCGAAACCGGCCGTGCCGATGCAACCTCCAAAGATGACAGCATCGAATCCGTTGCCGATGAGGACGACAGCGAGGACATCCGTCCGCCGCGCAAGCCGCGTCCGCGCCGCTACAAGATCCAGGAAGTCATCAAGGTCCGCCAGGTCCTGCTGGTGCAGGTCGTCAAGGAAGAGCGCGGCAACAAGGGTGCGGCCCTGACCACCTATTTGTCGCTGGCCGGCCGCTATTGCGTGCTGATGCCCAACACTGCCCGCGGCGGCGGCATCTCCCGCAAAATCACCAACGCGGATGACCGCAAGAAGTTGAAGGATATCGCAACCGAACTGGACGTGCCGACCGGCGCGGGCCTGATCGTGCGCACCGCCGGTGCCAAACGCACCAAATCCGAGATCAAGCGCGACTATGAATACCTGCAGCGGATGTGGGAACAGATCCGTGAGCTGACACTGAAATCTATCGCGCCGGCCAAGATCTATGAAGAAGGCGACCTGATCAAACGCTCGATCCGCGATCTTTACAGCCGCGAGATCGACGAAGTTCTGGTTGAGGGCGAGCGCGGCTACCGCATCGCCAAGGACTTCATGAAAATGATCATGCCGTCCCATGCCAAGAACGTGAAGAACTACCAGGAAGGGCTGCCGCTGTTTGCCCGCTTCCAGGTGGAAAGCTACCTGGCAGGCATGTTCAACCCGACCGTGCAGCTGAAATCCGGCGGCTACATCGTGATCGGCGTGACCGAAGCGCTGGTGGCAATCGACGTGAACTCGGGCCGGGCCACCAAACAGGGCTCGATCGAGGAAACCGCGCTTAACACCAATCTGGAGGCGGCTGAAGAAGTCGCCCGCCAGCTGCGTCTGCGCGACCTTGCCGGTTTGATCGTGATCGACTTCATCGACATGGACGAGCGCAAAAACAACGCCGCCGTCGAAAAGCGCATGAAGGACAAGCTGAAGACCGACCGTGCCCGCATCCAGGTGGGCCGGATCTCGGGCTTTGGCCTGATGGAAATGTCGCGCCAGCGCCTGCGCCCCGGCATGATCGAGGCGACCACCGCGCCGTGCCCGCATTGCCACGGCACCGGCCTGATCCGCTCCGACGACTCGATGGCGCTGTCGATCCTGCGCCAGATTGAAGAAGAGGGCACCCGCCGCCGCTCCCGCGAAGTGTTGGTGCGCTGCCCGGTCTCCATCGCCAATTTCCTGATGAACCAGAAGCGCGAACACATCGCCCAGATCGAGGCGCGCTACGGCCTGTCCGTGCGCATCGAAGGCGATCCGCATCTGGTCAGCCCGGATTTTGTGCTGGAGAAGTTCAAAACCGCCTCCCGCGTGGTGCCTGCTGCGACTGCTCCGGTGGTGTCCGTTGATACCTCGATCATGGATCAGGTGGACGCTGAGGAAGCCACTCAGGACGAAGAAGAAGCGCCTGCAGCCGTTGAGGAGGCCGCAAGCACCGATGACGATGCTGCGCAGGACGACAAGCCCAAGCGCAAGCGCCGCCGCCGCCGCCGCCGGAAATCCGGCAATGGCGAGCAGGGCCAGGATGGCGAAAACGGCGATGAGGCGTCTGACGAGCCGAAGCAGCAGGATGACGCAGCTGAGCCTGCGGAGGCTGCCGCCGAAGACAAAGGCGCTGCCGCAGAAGAGGTGAAGGAAAAGAAACCTTCCCGCAGCCGCACCCGGACCCGGTCGCGCAAGCCGAAGGCCAAACCGGCTGAGGCAGAGACTGCAGAAGAGGCTCCCGCCGCTGTTGAGCCTGCCGAAGCCTCTGTGCAGGACGCCCCGGCCGCGGCTGACGCTGAGGAGGCCCCTGCAGCGGAATCCGTTGCACAGGCGCCGTCTGAAGACGCTGCGAAAGGCGCAGCAGCCGCTGCTGCCCCGGATGCTGAGCCTGCCGCCGACAGTGCTGCAGAAGCCCAAGATGGCGCTCCGGCAGAAGCCACTGTTCCGGCAGATTCCACTGCTCCGGCGGAAGTCACCGCTGCTGAAGTGGAAGCTGCGCCGGCAGAACCGGTTGCCGCTGAAGCCGAGGCTGTACCGGAGAAAGAACCTGTGGAGGCAGCACCTGATGCGGCTGCCGAGGCGGTGGCGGAACAGCCTGCTGCAGAAGAGGCCGCCCAGCCGGAGCAGACGTCTTCGGAACAGGAGAAGCAGCCGGAACCTGCGATGGCCGTTGCTGCGGCTGACCCGGAACCGGCAGCACCGCCCAAGCCGAAACGCCGCGGCTGGTGGTCGGTGGGCAGTTGATTGCTAAGTGATAACTAATGGGAGAGGCAGGCCAAAGCGCCTGCCTTTCTTTTTTGGCGGTATTGCCGGCGATGGCAACGCTGCCGTCGGCGTGTCAGGAAAGGGCATCCTGGCGCGTGACTCCGTTCGGAATCCACGCGGTATCAACGCCGGACTTCGTGTCGATTTCCGCAGCTGTGCGGACTGGGCGCCAAGGCGGCTTTGGTCTTAGTTGCCCTTGCGGATCAGATAGACCTGGTGGCCTGCACCGTCGCTGTGGCCGAGGAATTCATGGCCCGCCTCATTGCAGAAATGCGGCACGTCGATCACCGCTGCCGGATCATCTGCCAGCAGTTGCAGCACATGGCCGGGCTGCAGCGATTTCAACCGCTTGCGGGCTTTAAGGACGGGCAGGGGGCACAGCAGCCCGATGGCGTCTAATGTCTCATTGATCTCGGTCATGGTGTGCAGATAAGCGGGATGTTTCATGCTGTCCACAAGGATGTGACCAACCCGCCCCGTGACGTTGGTCAATTGCTGGCATAAGTGTGGGACATGTTTGGAATCGAGATCATAGACGCAGGGCTGCTCCCTGCCATGCTGGTGGCGCTGCTAGGCGGCGTGATCAGTTTTCTGTCGCCCTGCGTCCTGCCGATCGTGCCGCCGTATCTGGCCTATATGAGCGGAGTGACCATCGGCGAGATGCAAGGCACCGGCGCAGCCCGGCGCAAGGCGGTCATTGCGGCGCTGTTCTTTGTGTTGGGGCTGTCCACCGTGTTCCTGCTGCTGGGCTTCACCGCCTCGGTTTTTGGTGCATTTGTGCTGAAAAATCAGGAGCTTTTTGCGCAAGTTTCAGGTGTGGTGGTGATCATATTCGGCCTGCATTTCCTGTCTGTGTTCCGCATTCCGCTGCTGGACCGCGAGGCGCGGATGGAGGCAGGCGAGTCCGGCGGCTCCGCCTTGGGGGCTTATGTTCTGGGGCTGGCTTTTGCCTTTGGCTGGACGCCTTGCATCGGGCCGCAGCTGGGCGCGATCCTGTCGCTTGCCGCCTCGGAAGCATCAGTCAGCCGCGGCACAATCCTGCTCGGCGTTTACGCCGCAGGCCTGGGCATTCCCTTTCTGCTGGCGGCGATGTTTCTCACCCGTTCCATGGTGCTGATGAACAAGATGAAGCGCCATATGGGACTGATTGAAAAGGTGATGGGCGGGCTGTTGCTGGGTGTCGGCATTATGCTGGTTACCGGGCTGTTCACCACCTTCTCCTGGTGGCTGCTGGAAACCTTCCCGGCACTGGCAACGCTGGGCTGAGCCTGAGATGTTCAAAGGGGTCTTCGGACCCCTTTTTCTTTTCCATTCCTGGCCTTACTCTTGCCGGAATGCACGGCTAGTCTGGCCGCAGAACAAGGATGCAGGCCAAGGCGTGACACAGCAGGAGCATGGTCAACAGCAGGTGCGCAAGCGGCGGGTATTCTACATACCCGGCTATGATCCGATTCACCCGCGCCGTTACCGCGAGCTGTACCGCAAGGAAGGCACAGCGCAGGCCGGGATTTCCGGCTACAGCCTGTCACTGTCACCTAAGCAGACCAAAGGTCCCTATGGCTGGCACGTTGTGTCAGAGATGCAGGGGCGCCGGACCGAGGCTGACATCGAGGTGCTGGTCTGGTCCGACATCGTCCGCGGCAGTATGGAAGCAACCATTCCCGGCACCTATTGGCAGCTGTTGCGCACTGCCTGGATCTATATCTCTACTGGAGCGCTGCGGCGGCTGATGCGTCTGCGCAAAGGGCCGGTGATCGCCGCGCTTTACCCGGTGGGGATGCTGCTTTTGCAGGCGTTTCTGGCGCTGTTGCTGGCGTGGGGTGTTGCCTATGCCTTTGGGGCGATAGCAGGTCCCGCCGGCCTTTCAGGTCCGGTAGCGCTGGCTATTGGCTGGGCCTTGGGTCTTGGTTGCGGCTACGCGCTGCTGCGCTGGTTCAAAAAGCGGGACGGCAAGTTCTTCGCCTATTACCTGATGCACGATTATGCGCATTCCGCGGCCTCCCGCGGTGCCATCCCGCCGGAAATGGAAGCGCGGATGCGCGAGTTCCGCGCGCTGATCTCGGAGGCGCTGCAAGATCCGGATCTGGACGAGGTGCTGGTGGCGGGGCATTCCTCCGGCGCTCATGTCGGTGTGTCCGTCCTGGCGGATCTGATCCGCGCGGGGCTGCCAACTAATCGGCCGGCATTGGGGTTTCTGACCTTGGGGCAGGTTGTGCCCATGGTGTCCTTTTTGCCGCGGGCCGTGCGTTTAAGGGCTGATCTGCAGTATCTGTCCCAGCGGCACGAGCTGGCCTGGGTCGATGTCACTGCGCCAGGCGATGGCTGCGCTTTTGCACTGTGCGATCCGGTGTCGGTCA
Source organism: Leisingera sp. MMG026 (assembly GCF_021654205.1). NCBI lineage: Bacteria > Pseudomonadati > Pseudomonadota > Alphaproteobacteria > Rhodobacterales > Roseobacteraceae > Leisingera > Leisingera sp. MMG026. The sequence continues at coordinate 24,260 of NZ_JAKFZM010000015.1, forward strand.
GCGGCGTCGCGGTTGAGGGCAAGCGCTGGCCGCTGGTGTTCTCTGCCGCCTTCACCCAGACCCTCAGCCCGGAACGCTGGCAACAGCTGCGCTGGCGGTTTTTCCGGCTGCACTTTCAGTATCTCTGCGCCTTCGACCGGCCGGGCGACTATGACTACTTCCGCATCACCGCCGGACCGCTGACGCTGGCGGAACGCTACAAGGACCGAAAGCCGTCGCAGTCCCGTATTGATGCGGCTGTTTCGAAGTTCACCTCGGTGGCCGCTGAATGACACAAGCCATGCCGCCGAAACCGCCCGCACGCCCGGACCGCGTCTCGCTGTGGCGCTATGTGAAACTGTTCCGTCAGGATATTCTGTCGGCCCAGCCCGCGCGCCTGTACCGCGCCTGGATGGCCGAGTTCCGCACGCCTTTTTTCCGGTCCTTCCTGGTCAACCAGCCGGAGCTGGTGAAAGTGCTGCTGAAAGAGCGACCCGAAGATTTCCCCAAGTCGGACCGGATTGCCGAGGGGTTGAAGCCTTTGCTGGGGAACTCCGTTTTCCTGACCAATGGCGAGGCCTGGAAACGGCAGCGGCGGATCATCGACCCGGCCTTTGAAGGCGGACGGCTTAAGGACACATACCCGGCGATGCGCGCCGCAGCAGAGGCTGCAGTGGAACGGCTGAAGGCGCGGCAAGGACTTGTCGAGATCGAGGAGGAAACGTCGCATGCAGCGGCGGATGTAATCTTTCGCACGCTGTTCTCGATCCCGATCGAGCATCAGGTTGCGGGACAGGTTTTCAGCCGGTTCCGCGACTACCAGCGCAGCCAGCCGCTGTTGAATCTGGCGGCCTTTGTCTCATTGCCGCGCTGGATGCCACGGTTTTTCCGCCGCGGCACCCGCCGGAACGCTGAGGTGATCCGGACACTGATTGCACAGCTGACCCGCGAACGAATGGATGCCATCAAGGCGGGCACGGCGCCGGATGACCTGGCCACTAAAATCATGACCACCCGGGACCCGGAAACAGGCAGCACCTTTGATACCGCCGAAATGGTGGATCAGGTCGCGATCTTCTTTCTTGCGGGCCATGAAACCAGCGCCTCGGCATTGGCCTGGGCGCTGTATCTGATGGCGCTTTACCCTGATTGGCAAGAGAAGGTGGCAGCTGAGGCTGAGGCGCTGGCGGATGAAAGCTTTGCCGCGGTTTCAAAGCTGAGGGTCAGCCGGGACGTGTTCCGCGAAACCCTGCGGCTGTATCCGCCGGTGCCGATGATGGTGCGCGAGGCAGCCTGTCCAGAGCAATTCCGTGACCGAGGCGTGCCAAAGGGCGCGCAGATGGTGCTCAGTCCCTGGCATCTGCACCGGCATGAGCGGCTGTGGGAAAACCCGGATGGGTTTGACCCTTCCCGCTGGCAAACGGAGAACGGCAAGCAGTGCCAGCGGGACGCGTACATCCCTTTCTCGGCCGGAGCACGTGTCTGTACCGGCGCAGGGTTTGCCATGGTGGAAGGACCGTTGATCCTGTCGATGATCCTGCGCGCGTTCCGTGTGGTTCCGGTTACGGCGCAGACGCCGGTGCCCGTGGCGCATCTTACGGTGCGGTCGAAGAATGGGATCTGGCTGCAGCTGTCGCGGCGTTAGCCAAGAAAATTCGAATTTTCTTGGCAAATTTCTTCGAAGAAATTTGCATCACTGGATGATGCGCACGGTATCCTGATTGCAGAAGATCACTACCTGACCTGCGTTTTCGACGGCTCGAAATCCACGGCGCTTAAGTTCGTAGTGAAAGCGGTCCCAGCCAAGCAGCCGTTCAATATCGCGCTTCTGGCGGCGGACAACACCGCCTTTTGCAGCAGCTTGGGACTGGAAAAGCTGCTGTATCCAGGCATCAGCGGTGAGAGGCACAGGCACTTGCATAACAGCACGATGCCAAACCGTGGTTAACGTGCCCTTAACCGGTGCAGCACAAACAGCCTGATCGCTGAGGCCAATCCGCAATCCTCGCCGCGGGCTTCATCAATTCCGGCCGCTAAATCATTGATTGCACGGCCGTCCTGCGCGGCAATCTCGCGGAAGGCATCCCAGAAGTCATCCTCCAGCGACACCGACGTCCGGTGCCCGCGCAAGGTCAGAGAGTGCTTCTTGGGGCGGCTGTTCATTCGTCGCGCTTATGGTCATCCAGGCGCCGGACGTCTTGCACATTGCGTGCCTTGTCCAATTCCTTTTCCGCCTTGGTCCGCCCGTAGGTCACAGCGTTCTGGTCGGCGCGGGCCTTTTTCTCAGCCCGCGCCTTTTCCTTGCGATACCGGTTCAGATTGACCGGGCCTGAACCGGAACCAGCCATCAGTCCTTGGGGCCGATCATTTGCTCGGGACGGACAACGGCATCAAAGGTCGCCTCGTCCACGAAGCCAAGCGCGACCGCCTCTTCCTTCAGCGTGGTGCCGTTCTTATGCGCGGTTTTGGCAACCTTGGTGGCATTGTCGTAACCGATGGTCGGCGCCAGTGCAGTGACCAGCATCAGCGACTCTTTCATCAGCTTGTCGATGCGCGGCTCATTGGCCTGGATGCCGTTCAGCATCCGCTCGGTAAAGCTGTCCGCCGCATCGCCCAAGAGCTGGATGGATTGCAGCAGGTTGTAGGACATCATCGGGTTGTAGACATTCAGTTCGAAATGACCCTGCGAGCCTGCAAATTTGATCGCGGCATCATTGCCCATCACATGGGCGGCCACCTGGGTCAGTGCCTCTGCCTGTGTCGGATTTACTTTGCCCGGCATGATTGAGGAGCCCGGCTCGTTCTCTGGCAGGATCAGCTCACCCAGGCCCGAGCGCGGGCCGGAGCCGAGGAAGCGGATGTCGTTGGCGATCTTGTAGCAGCTGCCCGCGATGGTCGCGAGCGCGCCGGACAGGAACACCATGGCGTCATGGGCGGCCAGTGCCTCAAACTTGTTTGGAGCAGTGACAAAGGGCAGGCCGGTGATTTCGGCCATATTGGCAGCGACCGTCTCGCCCCAGCCTTTTTGCGTGTTCAGCCCGGTGCCAACCGCAGTGCCGCCCTGCGCCAGCTCATAGATGCCAGGCATCGCCGCCTCGACCCGGGCCAGACCCTGACGGATCTGATGCGCATAACCGCCGAACTCCTGGCCCAGCGTCAGCGGGGTGGCGTCCTGGGTATGGGTGCGGCCGATCTTGATGATGTCCTTGAACGCCTCGGCTTTTGCCTCCAGCCCTTCGGCGAGTTTGGTCAGGCCCGGCACCAGCACGTCGCGAACGGACATTGCGGTGGCAATATGCATGGCGGTGGGGAAAGTGTCGTTGGAAGACTGGCCCATGTTGCAGTGATCGTTCGGATGCACCGGGTCCTTGGAGCCGATCACGCCGCCCAGGATTTCAATCGCACGGTTGGCGATCACCTCGTTGGAGTTCATGTTGGACTGGGTGCCGGAGCCGGTCTGCCACACCACCAGCGGGAAGTTGTCGTCGAATTTGCCCGCGACCACCTCGCCGGCGGCCTGAATAACCGCGTCGCCGATCCGGGCGTCCAGCTTGCCCGAGGCCTTGTTGGCCATGGCGCAGGCCTGTTTGATCACCCCCAGCGCGCGCACAATGGCGACAGGCTGCTTTTCCCAGCCGATCGGGAAGTTCATGATCGACCGCTGGGTCTGAGCGCCCCAATACTTGTTTGCGGGGACCTCAAGCGGGCCAAAGCTGTCGGTTTCGGTGCGGGTTTCGGACATCCGTCTTCTCTCCGTTGGGTATGCGATTGTATGCCGTGTAGCCTGTGCCGCAATGCGGCGCAATTGGCCAGTTGCGCGCAGCATAGCCAAATGGCAGGTAAGGTATAGTGTCGAATTGGCGCAATCCAATCCATGCCATTGTCTCAATCCATGCTATGGTTACAGTGCGTGGGGCGGGGCGTGAGACGGGTAATTTGCATCCGGAAAGGAAAAGAACGTGCCAATCCGTCAGTATAAAATTCTGTCACTGAAATCCCTGGCCGTGCCTGCATTGGCCGCCTGCGTGCTGCTGTGCGGGGCCGTGCAGGGGATCGCCGCCGGTATTGCGCAGTTTGCCGGCGAATATTCCGGCAGCGTCGACGTCGTCAAGACAGATGGCGACACCGACCCCCGGGACATGAGCGTTATCATCCATGAGATGAAGAAGGGGTTCACCATCAAATGGACCTCGACCACTGAAAAGGATGACGGTCGCAAAAAGACCAAGACCTATGAGATCGAGTTCCAGCATAGCGGGCGCAATGGTGTCTATTCAGCTGCAATGACACGCAATGTGTTTGGCCATGCGGTGCCGTTGAACCCGATGGAAGGCGAACCCTTCGTCTGGGGCCGGCTGACTGGCGAAACGCTGACGGTCTTTTCGCTGTTTATTCACCCGAACGGCGACTACGAGATGCAGCAGTATGACAGGACCCTGGCCGATGGCGGGCTGGATCTGGTTTACATTTCACGGCTGAACGGCGAACCGCGCCGGCGGCTGGAGACCTTCCTGGCCAGGCAATAGGCCAAAGAGCAGGCCGGACATGAAAAAGGCAGCCGGTCAGGCTGCCCGATACTGCGCGATGGGTCAGCCCGCCTATTTGCGGAAGCTGTCCAGCGACACGACATCCGCGTCTTTCTTGTCTTCTTCCTCAGGCTCCTCGGCGCCGTCCTGTTCCTCAGCCGCATCTGTGACCGCGGAAAAGCCCTCCGGCTCTTCATCGGCAGACTCAAACCGCAGTCCGAATTCCACCGACGGGTCCACGAATGTGCGGATCGCGTCATAGGGGATATAGAGCGGTTCCGGGGAATCACCGAAATTCAGCGTGACCGCAAAGCCGTCCTCATCGACGGTCAGATTGTCGAACCAATGCTGCATGACAACGGTCATTTCACCGGGATAACGGTCGGACAGCCAATCGGCCAGCTCCACATCCGGGTGGGCTGTGTCGAAGGTGATGAAAAAGTGGTGGTTACCGGGCAAGCCATTGTCGGAGATATCCTGCAGCACGGTCCGGATCAGGCCGCGCATGGCAGAGTGCATCAGGTTGCCATAGTCGATTTCACGGGACATGCAGTCACCCTTTGTTCATTTGTTCCCAGCATAGGAGATTCTGGCGGAAACAAAAGGGCAGCCTTTTCGCAGGATCAAATTTTATTGCGGCTGACGGTACTTTGCAGGTATCGGCAGTCAGCTGATTGCAAACGGGAATTCCGCAACGGCCAGGCCGGCCGCTGCCATCACCGCCAGCAGCAACAGCATATTGCCGCGAACCATCCAAGCGGCAAACGGTGCCAGCAGAACCAGCAGAACCGCAGTGCTGTTCATACTGCTCCAGATCGGAACAGGCATGTGCAGAATGCCGGCTTCGATCACCTGCGTTCCGGCAAAACCCACATGCATCATGAACCACACGGACAGGTTCAGAATGACACCGGCCACCGTGGCCGTTACCGCCTTTAGCGCCATGCCAAGCCGCGGATGCGCGGCGATGCGCTCTACATAAGGCGCGGCGGCGAAGATCCACAGAAAACACGGCATGAAGGTGGCCCAAAGCGCCACCGCGCCTGCGGCCAGGAACAGCCCGGACCCGCCCTGCGTCAGACCTGACAGCATGGCGACGAACTGGGTGACCAGGATCAGCGGGCCAGGGGTTGTCTCGGCCAGTCCCAGCGCATCAATCATCTGCCCGGCAGTGATCCAGCCGAACTGGCTCACCACGGTCTGGCTGATATAGGCCAGCACCGCATATGCACCGCCAAAGGTCACCACGGCGAGTTTGGAAAAGAACCAGCCGATGTCCGCCAGAAACCCCGCCCCGGACAGCGACAGGGCAATCAGCGGCAGCAGCCACAATCCGCCCCAGACTGCAATGGTGCGCAGAGTGCTGCCGTTGCGGGCAGGGGGGCTGTGTGCAGGACCGCCGGAGCTGACGTCTTTGCGTAGTATGCCAAAACAGGCGGCGGCCAGCACCACCAGCGGAAACGGCAGGTTGAACAGGAACAACGCGGCAAAACCGAACCCCGCCAGCGCCCAGTCCAGCGGATGGTGCAGGGCCTTGCCCGCCAGCCGCCGCAGCGCCTGCAGGATGATGACAACCACAGCCGCCTTGACCCCCAGAAATGCGGATTGCACTGCAGGCAGGGTGCCGTATTGCGCATAAAGCCAGACCAGCGCCGCAACCACAGCCGCACCCGGCAGCACAAACAACAGCCCCGCCAGCAGCCCGCCGGCGGTGCCGCGCATCCGCCAGCCGGTATAGGTCGCCAGCTGCATCGCCTCCGGTCCCGGCAGCAGCATGCAAAAGGACAACCCTCGCAGAAAGCTGTCCTCGCTCAGCCAGGGGCGGTCTTCAACCAGCTCCTTGTGCATCACCGAAATCTGCGCCGCGGGGCCGCCAAAGCTCAGCACCCCGATGCGCCCGAAGACACGGAACATCTCCGTCCAGCTGGGATGGCTCATGCCTTGCGGTCCGCAGGCCAGTCGTGGCCTTCGCCCTGGCCATCGCGGGCCCAGCGGTATAGCGCATCATATAGGGTCATACCTGCCTCAAGCTGCTGATGGTCGTCTTTGAACTGGCGCGACAATCCGACCGAGAGGGCCAACAGGCCCGCCGCCTCGGGTGCCAAATCATGCCGGTTGGTGTCGGCGCCTCTCACAACCCGGGACAGCCTGTCAAGCGCAGGCGTTCTGAGGCCGAACTCATCCAGCATGGTGTCAAAGGTGCACAGCGGTCCGCGGTGCGACCAGAACACGCCCTCAACATCAAACGGCGTGGCGCCAAACCGGTCGGCAACGCCGGCAACTTCAGACGGCGAGACAAACAGGACCCGGGCGTCAGGATCCGCAAAGCGGCGGATCAGCCAGGGGCAGGCAATGCGGTCGATCTTGGGCCGGTGGCGGGTCACCCACAGGCTGCTGCCGCCCACCGGCGTCGGCAGGGCGCTGGCCGGAATCCGCGGCGCATCTTTCAGATCGCGCCAAGCATACATGCCGCCTTGCAGGTATTCCGCCTCGATCCCGTCATTGCGCAGCCAGGCCGCCAGGCCTTGCGACAGTTTGATGCCCTTCTGGCAGATCAGCACGCAGCGCCGCCCGTTAAGGCGGGCCTTGAGGCCATCAATATCCTGATGGGAATGGCGGAAAGAGCCGGGGATCAGAAAGGGATCCGCGGCAAAGTCTTCGTCAATGCAGATATCAACCAGAACCGGCGCATTCGGCGTGCCGATCAGACGCAAGAGCTGGGCAGGGGTGATTTCATTCGGGGCAGCCATAAGCATGTCTCCTCGCGAGCAAGGTTAACATGCGAACCTTGGGCTTGTCGCCTCACGGGGCGTTCGCGGTTGTCCCCATGCATCCTAAGAACCGCATTTACGGCAGCTTTGTCAAGATTGCGCAGGCCGGTAATGCGCCGTCACTTCAACCGTTCGCCGGTCATGCAAACAGCCAGGGCCTCGGGCGGCAACTGGCCCAGCTTCTCAAACATCCGGAAGTAATCCATGTTGGAGTGCAGTTCTGCAATCCTGCCATCCGCCACCCGCGCCATCACCTGGCCAGTGATCTGGAAGGGCATACCATCGCTTGGGTTGCTGGTGCAGACCAAAAGCCGGACGGACACCCAGTCTGCGGTTTCCATTGCATGGCTGAAAGTGACGGTCATCGGCCCCAGCAGGTTGCGCAGCGCTGCGACAACTTCACCATAGTCGCAATCCGGTTCCGCAAGGGCAGAGATTGCGCCGTAAATCAGCGTGCCCGGTGTCATCACCTCGGCAACAGCGTCCATATTGCCTTTGCACCAAACCTCTTCAAACCAGTAATGCAGCAGCCGGGTCAAAGGCATTTCAGCCGGGCATGCGGGGTCAAACGGGACCGCCATGGCCGGGGCGCACCCGGCTGAATGCTGCGGCAGATCGTGCGCAGGCGCCGCCCGGCGCGGGGATACTGCGGTAATCTCGGGTTCAATGATAGGGTTGGTCATTCAGTCCGGTGTGTGTTTGGGGTCGGGCAGGCGGCATCAAGGGCAGGCTGCCTGCAGAAAGGCTGCTGTTCAGATGCGCCTGCTACAGGTGCTGCAAGTAGACTTAAAGCGCCAAAAAGATGATTTTTGGCAGGGTGCCGTAACGGCAGCATAAACACACGGCGGAAAGTGCAGGTTTCTGTTGCCAGGTACCTGCGAACCCCGCCTTACGCTGCTAGGCGCAAGGGCTTAGTTTCGGCGACATTAACAGCTTACGCTGCTACTGCCATTGCCGGAGCACGATTGTCATTTGCAATTGTACTGTTTGGGCCGGTACGGTGGCACCCCGCCGAGACAAAGCTAACCCCTTTAGACGTCCGTCGATCCTGTTTCGACCCCATGATCCCCAAATGAAGGATGTTTGGTGGAGTCGCCGGGTACCGCCCCCGGGTCCGATCCGTTTATTGCGAGCGCGTTTATGTCCATAGTTCCACAAGGGAACGGCTCTTATATAGGCAGGAAATTTCCGGATGAAAAGGGGCAGGTCGGGGAACTTGTGAAAGCTGCCCGAAGAACATGCGTTTTTACCAGCGGCCCCTAAGGCAGAACACTTGGGGACAGGCGGTTTCCAGGGACTTCGGGGGCTGGGACACCTGGCGGCGGTTCCTAAGCGCCAGCTTGCTGTCCGGGTTGCTGGCCTTACTGCTGGCCGGAATTCCCGGGGGTGTCCATGTTTTGCAGCAGTGTCATCGCGCCCGTGGCCGTCATTGCCTGAACAACAGGCGCCGCGCGGATTTCGACGCGCCGGTTCATGCCGCCCTCCGGATCATCCTGTTCCAGTGGTGTCCGCGCGCCGGCCCCTGCAACGCTGATACCCTTCCCGGTAACATTGCATTCTTTTTCCATGGCCCGGCGGACACTGATGGCGCGCCGCAGGGAAAGCACATCGTTGTAGTCCCGTTCGCCGGCACTGTCTGAATGCCCGATCAGGTCAAAGCCGCCGCCGCCCATCTCATTCATTGCGCTGCAGACGGTGCGGATCACGGGGAGCTGCGAAGACCCGATGCTTGCAGATCCGAATTCAAAAAAGACGTTGATCTGCGGACGCGGGTCCGATTGCGGCACCGCGGTTTCAGCCATTGCAGCAGTCAGGTCATAGGAGGAGGACAGCGGCTGGGAAATGACGACGAGGCTGCCAATCCTCTGCTGCTCTATCATCCGCATCAGCTCTTCTGTCTGCATGCCGCCCATTTGCCCGAGCGTGTAGGACATGGAGACCGCCGGGGCGTGGCCGTTGTCCGCCGCTGGGGCGGGGGCTTGCGGTGTGTACACCACCAGCGCGCCGATGCGTTGCTGCTTGAACACGGTCATGACTGCGTCAACAGACATGCCTTCGGCTGCAGCGGGCAAAATGGTGAAGACCCCCGGAATGACGCCGGCAGCCACGGCCAGTACTGCGGAAGAAAGGCTGTTCAGGAAATTCATCTGTTGCGTTTCCGTCGTTCTGCGCCGCGATTGGCATGCCTGCGCGCGCTTCGCTTCATCAATTGTTGGCGGCAAGTTCCGGTTGGTTCTTCGGACCAGCTGAGCTGTGGCGCGGAGGGCGACTCACAGCTGTGCCCCATTGGAAAGATTGCCGGAGCACGGTTGATAAATCGTTGCTCGCTTACCTTTGCGCCCGCTTGGCAAAAACGTCGGATGCCAGTTTCCGGGTTTCGCTCTCCAGCTCCTGCAGGCCAGTGGCAGCGGTGGTGCCGTCTTCTGCCTGGATGGCATCGGCAATCCGGGTGTGGATACCGGTGATCACTTCCCGGTCGCGGGCGGTAAAGGTGATCATGTTCATCAGCGGCTGCATGGCCTCCACCGCACCGGCCAACTGGTAGGACAGCACCGGATTGTGCGCGCCATCCACCAATGCCCGGTGAAACGCCACGTCCGAGGCGCAGAAGGCCTCATCGGTCAGGCCGGGCTGGTTTTGCCGGAAGATCTCCGTCCGCATGGTGGCCAGCTGATCCGGGGTGCGGCGCTGCGCAGAAAGCGGCGCGCAAGAGCGTTCCAGCGCATAGCGCGCTTCGCAGGCGGTATCAAAGCTCACCGCGTTCATGCTTAGCAGCAGGGTCGAGGTGGTGATTTGCTGTGAATAGGCGTCCTCAAAGCTCAACCGGTTTACAAACGCCCCGCCGGTCGCGCCGCGCTGGGTGCGGATCAAGGACTGCGCCGCCAATCGCTTCAGCGCTTCCCGCACGGTGGAACGGGAGACCTGAAACTGCTCCGACAGCTCGCTTTCAGAGGGCAGCCGCGCATCCACGATCAGCGCCCCCGAGATGATGGCATCCTTGATTGCCTGCGCTATCTGAACCGAAAGATCAGCGGAACTGTTGGGGTCAATCTTCATTCTCAGGGCCCTTACGCGGCGCTACGCCGGAGGTGCCCCGGCAAAAAATCATTTGTCTGACATTTAAAAGTCTGACATTTAAAAAGTAAGGCGTGAGTCGGGAGAAAGCAATGCTCGGATCATCCTTGCGCAAGGTCTGTGGCTTGGGTTCTTTACCGCCATTCTGGTGTCCTGGCGGATGATGTACTCCGTGAGCACCGGCATGGGGCCGGATATCATCGCGGCTACGGGCCTGAAACTGCGGGTGCGTGATTGTGGCCGGGTTTGGGACATTGGCGGCAAACCCGCTGAAATCTGCCCGATTGACTGGTCCGGTTCCAAGCAAAGGCGAAGCTGGCGGGGCGGTTCCGGCCGGCTCCGCTGTTGGGAAACTATACTGTGTAACGCTCATATGGAGACTTGAGTTTGGCGAACATTTTTCCGTCCCGCCGCATCCGGCGCACGCCCTTTTCCAAAGGGGTCGAGGCCGCAGGCGTCAAGGGGTACACTGTCTACAACCACATGCTGCTGGCGACAGTGTTTGAAAGTCTTGAATACGACTGCGCGCATCTGAAGGAGCATGTGCAGGTCTGGGATGTGTCCTGCGAACGGCAGGTCAGCATAAAAGGGCCGGACGCGCTACGGCTGATGAAGCTGATCAGCCCGCGCGACATGGACCGGATGGCGGATGACCAGTGCTATTATGTGCCGACGGTGGATCACAACGGCGGTATGCTGAATGACCCGGTGGCGGTGAAACTGGCGGCGGACCACTATTGGCTGTCGCTGGCCGATGGCGACCTGCTGCAGTTCGCGCTGGGGATCGCCATCGCCAAGGGCTTTGATGTCGACATCGAGGAGCCGGATGTCTCTCCGCTGGCTGTTCAAGGACCCAAGGCGGATGATCTGATGGCGCGGGTGTTTGGCGATGCTGTGCGCGATATCCGCTTTTTCCGCTACAAGCGTCTGGCGTTCCAGGGCGTCGAGCTGGTGGTGGCGCGCTCAGGCTGGTCCAAGCAGGGCGGATTTGAGATTTATGTGGAAGGGGCGGATCTGGGTATGCCGCTGTGGGATGCGCTGTTTGCCGCCGGGGAGGACATGCACGTCCGTGCAGGCTGCCCGAACACCATTGAACGCATCGAAAGCGGGCTGCTGAGTTATGGCAACGACATGACCCGCGGCAACACGCCCTATGAATGCGGGCTGGGCAAGTTCTGCAATTCGCCAGAGGATTATATCGGCAAAGCCGTACTGGCAGAACAGGCAGCAAACGGTCCGGCGCGCCAGATCCGCCCGCTGGTGATCGGTGGAGAGATCCCGCCTTGTCTGGATGCTTGGCCGCTTTTTGCTGATGGCCGTCAGGTGGGTCAGGTGGGATCAGCCATTTTCTCCCCCGAATTCCGGGTGAATGCGGCGATTGGCATGGTGGACCGCAGCCACTGGGTGCCGGGCACGGTGATGGAAGTGGAGACCCCGGCGGGAATGCTGCCCGCAACAGTTCAGGGGAGGTTCTGGCGGTAGGAAGGGTGGGGCGCTGCCCCCGCCACGGCAGGCCGCGGCTCCCCCGGGATATATTTAGCCAGATGAACATGGGATCTGGCTGTGTTTTTGGAAAGGGAATGTGAAATGTTCAATGCACTGGTTGTGAACAAGGACGAAGACAGCGGTAAGACGTCTGCCGCGGTACAGCAGCTTAGTTTGGAAGACCTGCCCGAGGGAGAAGTGACCGTGGCGGTGGAGTATTCCACCGTGAACTACAAGGACGGCCTGTGCGTCGGCCCGGGCGGCGGACTGGTGCGCAAGTACCCGCATGTGCCGGGTATTGACTTCGCCGGTACTGTCGAGACGTCCTCGGATGACCGCTACAAACCCGGCGACAAGGTGGTGCTGACCGGCTGGCGCGTCGGCGAGGCGCATTGGGGCGGCTATTCCCAAAAGGCCAACGTGCGCGCCGACTGGCTGGTGCCTTTGCCTGAGGGGCTGGATACCCGCCAGGCGATGGCAGTGGGCACTGCGGGCTTTACCGCGATGCTGGCGGTGATGGCGCTGGAGGATCATGGGCTGGAGCCCGGGCATGGTCCCGTTCTGGTCACCGGTGCTGCGGGCGGTGTCGGTTCGGTGGCCACTGCGATTCTGGCGAATCTCGGCTATGAGGCGGCCGGCGTCACGGGCCGACCGGAAACCGCAGACTATTTGAAATCCCTGGGCGCCACCCGGATTGTGCCCCGCGATGAGATCAACGAGACCACCAAACGCCCGCTGGAAAGCGAAAACTGGGCGGGCTGTGTCGATGCGGTTGGCGGCGCCATGCTGGCACGGGTGCTGGGGCAGATGAAATACGGTGCCTCAGTATCCGCTGTCGGCCTTGCGGGCGGCGCCGGGCTGCCTGCCACCGTCATTCCCTTCCTGCTGCGCGGCGTGAACCTATTGGGCATCGATTCCGTCATGCAGCCTTATGACAACCGCCTGCGCGCCTGGGAGCGGATCGCCAAGGACCTGCCGATGGACAAGCTGGAGGCAATGATCCAACCCGCTGTCCTGAGCGATCTGCCGCAGCTGGGGGCGGATATCCTCAAGGGCCAGGTCAAGGGGCGTGTTGTGGTTGATGTGAACGGCTGAGACCTGACCGAATGGCACCAACAGGCCCCGGTGCTTTTCCGGGGCCTGTTGCTTGTCAGTCATTGTATTTGAAGAAACCCACCGAGTTGCCATCCGGGTCGGTGGCATAGAAGAACCGGCCAGGCGGGATCTCGATAGTGGGGGAGACCACTTTGCCGCCGGCATCCGTGACCCGCTCCATCACATCTTCCAGCTCGCCCTCAGCGGTCAGATGCAATGTCGGTCCGCGTCCGTCGCCTGCCGGTTTGCCGGGATACAGATGCAGGGCAACGCCGGTTGCCTGATCCGCAGGCTTGAACATTGCCATCGGGTTGGGACCGCTGGTGTCGATGCTCAACGCGGCACCGGTCACCTTGGAATAAAACGTCACTGCTGCGTCCAAATCGCTGACGGGCAGCTCGCCCCAGACCAGGAAATCCTTGGGGGTATAGGCCATATCAAATCCTCCGTGTTTGCCTGCGGTCAGCATGACAGGCGCTGTTGCCAGTTTCTGGCATCAGCTTGCGGTCCGGAACATCTCCGGCAGGCAGGCTTTGTACACGGCGTTTTATTCGAAATTTCCAGCTTGCAGGGCCGCAGCTGTTCCCTCAATCCTTACGCAGGAGCGCAGCCCTGCCGGAACAGCTGCCAAGAACCAGGGTCACCTGACCGGTACGCGATTGAGGAGAAAGAAAAGCAATGACCGCATTGGATATTGATTTTGTCCGGGCCCAGTTCCCGGCCTTTGGCGAACCCGGCCTTCAGGGCCAGGCGTTTTTTGAAAACGCGGGCGGCTCCTATACCTGCCGCCAGGTGATTGACCGGCTGACCCGGTTCTATACCCAGCGCAAGGTGCAGCCTTATGCCCCCTATGAGGCCTCGCGCCTCGGCGGCGCCGAGATGGACGAGGCCCGCGCCCGTCTGGCCGCGCTGATGGGTGTTGCTGCCGAGGAGCTGAGCTTTGGTCCCTCGACCACCCAGAACACCTATGTGCTGGCGCAGGCCTTCCGCAGCTTCATGAAGCCCGGTGAAGCCATCATCGTCACCAATCAGGACCACGAAGCCAACACCGGCCCCTGGCGCCGTCTGGCCGAGGAAGGGATCGAGATCCGCGAATGGCAGATCGACCCGCAGACCGGCCATCTGGACGTGGCGCAACTGGAAACCCTGTTGGACGAAAATGTCCGCCTGGTCTGCTTCCCGCACTGCTCAAACGTGGTGGGCGAGATCAACCCGGTGCCCGAGATCACCGCCATGGCCCATGCCGCCGGTGCCTTTGTCTGTGTTGATGGCGTGTCTTATGCACCGCACGGGTTGCCGAATGTGGATGACCTGGGCGCTGATATCTACCTGTTCTCCGCCTATAAGACCTATGGCCCCCATCAGGGCATCATGGTGATCCGCAAGGCGCTGGGCGCACTGCTGCCGAACCAAGCGCATTACTTCAATGCGGACACACTCTATAAACGCTTCACCCCTGCAGGCCCCGATCATGCCCAGGTGGCGGCCTCGGCCGGCATGGCGGATTATTTTGAAACCTTGGCGGCTCATCACGGTCACGCGGGCACTGCTGCCGAAACCGGCGCCTTTGTCCACGATCTGATGCGCGCGCATGAGGCTGCTCTGCTGCAGCCGCTGCTGGACGCGGTAAAGGACCGCAATAATGTGCGCCTGCTAGGGCCTGCGACTGCAGAAACCCGCGCGCCGACCGTTGCGATTGCCCTGAACCGCCCGGCGGAACCGGTTGCTGCGGCCATGTCGGAATATGGCATCATGGCCGGCGGCGGCGATTTCTATGCTGTGCGCGCCCTTTCCGCCATGGGCGTTGATCCAAACGAGGGCGTGCTGCGTATGAGCTTCACCCACTACACGACCAAGGCAGAAGTGGCCAAGCTGATTGAGGTCTTGGACCGGGTGCTGTAACGCAGACAAGGCAAGGAAAGCAGCATGAACAGCAGTTCCCCGGTGATCTGGTGGATAAGGCGGGATCTCCGTCTTTGTGACAATCCGGCTCTGACGGCTGCTGCCGCGTCCGGTGCGCCCGTTCTTCCAGTCTATATCCTCGACGAACAGGACGAAGCGCTGGGCGCAGCGCCCAAGTTCCGCCTTGGGCTGGGGCTGGAGCATTTCGCACAGGAACTGGCCAGGGCCGGCTCCCGTCTGATCCTGCGCCGGGGCAGAGCGCTGGACGTGCTGCAGCAGCTGGCCGTTGAAACCGGGGCAGGGGCCGTGCATTGGTCCCGCCTTTATGATCCGCAGGCCATTGCCCGCGACACCGAAGTGAAACAGCAGCTCCCGGCACAGGGGATCACGGCCAAATCCCACGGCGGGCGGCTGTTGTTTGAACCCTGGACGGTCGAGACCAAGACCGGCGGCATGTACAAGGTCTACACCCCGTTCTGGAAGGCCGTGCGGGGCCGCAGCGTCACCAGCCTGCTGCCGGCACCCGCCACGTTGCCAGCACCGGCAAACTGGCCCGCCAGTGAAGATATCTCCGCCTGGAATATGGGCGCCGCCATGCGCCGCGGCGCGGATGTGGTCGCCCGCTACTGCCGTGTTGGCGAAGGTGCCGCGCTGAACCGTCTGGACGAATTCCTCGAAGATTCTGTGGACGCATATAAAGAGCGCCGCGACTATCCGGGCGAGGAGGCCACCTCCGGCCTGTCGGAAAACCTTGCCTGGGGGGAAATCAGCCCGCACCGCATGTGGCACCTGGGCCGCGCGGCGATGGAGCGCGGCAGCCAGGGCGCGGAACATTTCCTGAAAGAGGTCGCCTGGCGCGAGTTCGCCTATCACCTGATGTACCACTCGCCGCATATGCTGACGGCCAGCTGGCGCAGCGAATGGCAGGCCTTTCCCTGGTCGCAGGACATCACGCGCCAGGTCCAGGCCTGGCAGCGGGGGCAGACAGGGTACGGTTTCATAGATGCCGCCATGCGCGAACTGTATGTGACCGGCAAGATGCACAACCGGGCCCGTATGATCGTGGCAAGTTTCCTGACCAAGCATCTGATGACGCATTGGAAAATCGGAATGAAGTGGTTTGCGGAAACGCTGGTGGACTGGGACCCGGCCGCCAATGCCATGGGCTGGCAGTGGGTGGCTGGCTCCGGTCCTGATGCAGCGCCTTTCTTCCGTGTCTTCAACCCCAGCGGCCAGCTGGAAAAATTCGACTCATCAGGTGCTTACACGCGACGCTGGATTGCCGAGGGGCAAGGCAATGCACCGCAATCCGCGCTGGATTTCTTCGACGCTGCGCCACTGTCCTGGAACCTTTCAACGGACACTCTCCGCGCAGAGCCGGTCATTAGCCTGAAAGAGGGCCGCGACCGTGCGCTCGCGGCTTATCACGGTGCCCGTGAAAACCGCTAACGCATAGTTTTCTTGCCGGAAGGCCCCCTGCGGCCTAGCTTTTTCCCTGTAGCCAGTCCGTGTCTCACAGGGGGAAGCGCATGAAGCACACGTCCGTTGAGGGCCAGAAAGATCTGCCGCGCTACTTTGCTGCGGTGTTTGCCAAAGTGAAGGCCATGGAGGTCGGGCGGCTGGATATCCACCTGCCGGACGGGCGAATATTTTCCGCAAACGGGCGCGATCCCGGTCCCGCCGCTGATCTGCACATCCGTAATCCGGATTGTTTTGCCCGGCTGATCCGCGAGGGCGATCTTGGCTTTGCCGACGCTTACCTGGAAGGCTGGTGGAGCACATCAGACCTGCAGGCCTTTATGGACCTGGTGCATATGGGCGCCAATACCGTCTATGACGGTTTTCCGGGCCAGGGCCTGGCACGCGCTTATGAACGCTTCCGCTTCTGGCTGCACCGCAATCACCGCAAACAGGCGCAAAAGAATATCTCGTACCACTACGACCTGGGCAATGATTTCTACGGGTTGTGGCTGGATGACACGATGACCTATTCCAGCGCCCTGTTCCGCAGCGGCCAGGACAGCCTTGAGGCGGCGCAGACCGCCAAATACGCCTCAATGGTGGATCAGATGGGGGTGCGGCCCGGCGACCATGTGCTGGAGATCGGCTGCGGCTGGGGCGGCTTTGCGGAATATGCCGCCAATCAGCGGGGGCTGAAAGTCACCGGTCTGACGATCAGTCAGGAGCAGCTGAACTTTGCCCGGCAACGTATCGAAAAGGCAGGACTTTCCAATCAAGTTGATTTGCGCCTGCAGGACTATCGCGATTGCCGTGGCAGTTTTGACGGCATCGCTTCAATCGAGATGTTCGAGGCGGTGGGGCAGAAATACTGGCCCGCGTATTTCAGTACCATTCACGACCGGCTGAACCCCGGCGGCAAGGCGACGCTGCAGATCATCACCGTTGCCGACCGGCGCTGGGAGATCTACCGTAAGGGCGTCGATTTCATCCAGAAACACATCTTCCCCGGCGGCATGCTGCCGTCCCCGAATGTCCTGCGCGACCAGATCGAACGGGCAGGGCTGGGCGTGGTGCGGTCGATTGAATTCGGCGACAGCTACGACCAGACTTTGCGGCGCTGGCACGACACGTTCAATGCGCGCTGGGATCAGATCGCCCGCATGGGATTTGATGACCGCTTCCGCAAGATGTGGAACTTTTACCTCACTTCCTGTGCTGCGGCCTTTAAGACTGGCAATTGCGACGTGACGCAGATTACAGTTGCGCATCGCTGACTGAACTGGCCGCACGGATCGTAACCAGACATGCCCACCGGAGCCCGACTGACCGCCGCCTTTTGCCTTGCCTTGGTGGCGTTCTTTGTGTCCTTCCTGGTTATGCCGCTGATGCCCGAAGGCACGGACTTTGGCTATTTTGTGCATGTGAATGTGGCGCTGGGGCTGCTGAGCGGCTGGATATTCATGGGCAAACGCGCCGGCCGCGGGCTGGTGCCCGGTATCAACAATGGCCTGACGGGTATGGCGGTCATGGTACTATGGGCGCTGTTCATCCAAGGCACCTGGGAAATGTTCCGTTTGGCCATGCGCCACCGCTACGGCGGCCCGTTTGAGGCGCTGTCGCAGATCTTTGTGATTGCACTGGAGTATTTCTTTGTTATCGCTGTGCCATCTGTGCTGGTGCCATTGGCCGTGGGCGGGGTTCTTGCCGGTCTCGCGACCGAGAACGCCTCCCGCCGCTGGCGCTGAAACGTTTTCTTAACAACAGGTTGTAATCCGTGGCTGATCTCTTTTTCTTTGGCACGCTGCGCCATATCCCTTTGCTTGAACTGGTGCTGGGCCGCAGCGGCGCGGCGCTGAAAGCGCAGGGTGCAAAACTGTCCGGCCATGGTGTTTATCAGGTGGTCGGCCAGCCGTTCCCGGCGATTGAAGCCCGCGAGGGCGCAACAGCTGACGGCGTTCTGGTACAGGGCCTGTCGCCCGCCGATCTGGATGCGCTCAACTTTTACGAGGGCGGCTTCGGCTATGCGCTGAAACCGGTTTCGGTTCAGCTGGAGGACGGCAGCACCGCCCCGGCGGAGGTCTATTTCCCCGAACCCGGTCTCTGGCAAACGGCTGAGCCCTGGGATATGGCGGCCTGGGTACGGAAATGGGGTGCGCTGTCTCTGCGCGCCGCCGAAGAGGTGATGTCTTATCACGGCCGAATGACCGCCGAAGAGGTGGCCCGCTGCTTCCCCTCGGTCCGCCGCCGCGCCGCCGCCTGGCTGGCAGCGCAGGCACGCCCCGGTGATCCGGAGCATGACCTGTCAAAGGATGTGATTGTCCACAACCACAACCGCGCCTACCTGAATTTCTTTGCGATGGAAGAAATGAACCTGCAGTACCGCCGCTTTGACGGCAGTCTCAGCCCGGTTATGGAGCGTTCGGCTGCGATGGCAGGCCATGCGGCGGTGCTGCTGCCTTATGACCCGCTGCGCGATCAGGTGCTGCTGGTGGAGCAATTCCGCGCACCGCCCTTTATCATGGGCGAAGCGCACCCCTGGATGTGGGAGCCGGTCGCAGGCGTGATCGACCCCGGCGAGACGCCAGAGGACACCGCGGTCCGCGAAGCACAAGAGGAGGCAGGCGTTACTGTCCAGCGCCTGGAACCAGTGGCGCAGGTCTACCCATCCAGCGGTGCGCTGGCAGAATTCATCCATGTTTTCATCGGCATATCAGACCTTTCTGACATCAATGGCGGTGGCGGCGTCGCCGGTGAGGGCGAGGATATCCGCAGCCGGATCCTCAGCTATGACGAACTGATGCAGGGCGTGGATGCGCAGATCTATCAGGACATGCCGCTGGTCACCGCTGCACTGTGGCTGTCACGCCATCGTGAGCGGCTGCGCAACGCACCGTCCTGACCGCTTCGCGCCTTGTGAACGCCGGGGCGCTTAGTTACACCTTGGGGGAACGATCGAAAGGGATATCATGCGCATTGCACGCGATCTGGCTGATGCCATCGGCCACACACCTCTTATCCGCCTGAACCGCGTCAGCGAAGAGACCGGCTGCGAGATCCTGGGCAAGGCCGAATTCATGAATCCGGGCCAGTCGGTCAAGGACCGTGCCGCGCTCTATATCATCAAGGACGCCATTGCCCGCGGCGATTTGAAGCCCGGCGGCACCATTGTCGAAGGCACCGCCGGCAACACCGGCATCGGTCTGGCGCTGGTCGGCGCCTCGATGGGGTTCAAGACGGTGATCGTGATCCCGGAAACCCAGTCCGAGGAAAAAAAGGACATGCTGCGCCTGGCCGGTGCCCAGCTGGTTCAGGTTCCTGCGGCGCCGTACCGCAATCCCAACAACTATGTGCGCTATTCCCAGCGTCTGGCGGAAAAACTGGCCAAGACGGAACCGAACGGTGCGATCTGGGCCAACCAGTTCGACAATGTGGCGAACCGCCAGGCCCATGTGGAAACCACCGGTCCCGAGATCTGGGAACAGACCGGCGGCAAGGTGGACGGCTTTGTCTGCGCGGTCGGATCCGGCGGCACTCTTGCCGGGGTGGCCGAAGCACTGCAGCCCAAAGGCGTCAAGGTCGGTCTGGCCGATCCGCTGGGAGCTGCGCTTTATTCGTTTTACACCACCGGTGAGCTGGCCTCTGAAGGCAGCTCCATCACAGAGGGCATCGGCCAGGGCCGGATCACCAAGAACCTGGAAGGCTTCACGCCGGACTTCAGCTATCAGGTGCCGGACGCCGAGGCGGTGCCTTATGTCTTTGACCTGCTGCACGAGGAAGGCCTGGTGCTGGGCGGCTCCTCGGGCATTAACATTGCAGGCGCTGTGCGTATGGCCAAGGACATGGGTCCGGGCAAAACCATTGTCACCGTTTTGTGCGACTATGGCACCCGCTACCAGTCCAAGCTGTTCAATCCGGATTTCCTGCGCGAGAAGAACCTGCCGGTGCCGGAGTGGATGACCCACACGCCCGCGTCTATCCCAGGCGTATTTGAGGACGTATGACACCCATAATAACCGCGTTGCGGACTGCTTTGCTGGGGCTGGTCTTTGCGGCCGGCCTGGCTTTGCCTGCACTGGCTCAGCTGACTGCTGAATCGCGTGCCTATTATCAGGACTGGCTTAAGACCGCCAACCGTGCGGAAGAAGTCATCGACGCCAGACGGGCCTCCAGCGCCGCTATGGAAGCGCTGCGCAAAGAGCTTACCACCTACCGGCAGAATTTCCTGGCGGCGCGCACCGATAACGGCGACCGTATTCAGACGCTCGAAGGTCAGCTTGGCGCGCTTGGCCCGGCGCCCGGCGAGGGCGAGAGTGAGCCCGAGGATATCGCCCAGCTGCGCCGCTCGCTGGAACAGCAGCTGAAGGACCTCAAGGTTCCGCGCATCGTTGCAGAAGAGGCTTACAGCCGTGCAAACGGGCTGATCACCGAGATAGACAAGATCATCCGCGAGCGCCGCACCCGCAGGCTGCTGGAGCGCGGACCCTCGCCGTTCAACCCGGAAAACTGGGCCGGCGCTGTGCGCTCGCTGACCCGTTCGGGCGGCTCTTTGTGGAACGAAACCGCCTCTAGGGTGGGCAGCGCCACCACGGCTGAGCGGATTCAGAACAGCCTGCCGGCACTGCTGCTGCTGCTGCTGATTGCAGCGCTGCTGGTGCTGCGCGGCCGGCCCTGGGCCCATGCGGCGGGCGATTACCTGCGCCAGTTCGGAAGCTCGGGCCGCGGTGTCTGGGGTTTTGTCGTCTCGCTGCTTGAGGTGATCCTGCCCTTTATCGGCATCATCTGCCTGACTGCAGCGGTGGACCTGTCCGGGGTGCTTGGCATCCGCGGCTCGATCCTGCTGGATTATGTGCCCGGCTGGGCGCTGCTGCTGCTGTCGTTCCACTGGCTGGGCAACCAGCTGTTCTCCAGCCGCATCGAAAACGATCTGGTCCCGGTGCAGGAGGGCCGCCTGAATGAAACCCGGCTGATGGTCGATATCCTGGCGGTGATCCTGGTGCTGCAGGATGCGCTGACACAGCTGGAAAACATCGACAGCATCCCGGCTGAGGCCCATGCGGTGGCCAGCTTCCCGCTGATTATGGGCGCGGCCCTGGTTCTGCTGCGCCTGCACCGGATCGGCGCCAAGCGCCGTCAGCAGCAAAGCAGCGATGAGTCCGATGAGGACGGTGCCATAGCGGCCGGCGCCAACCGGATCATGAGTCTGGTGCGCCGTGCCACCTATTTGCTGGGCTTTGTGTCTCCGGTACTGGCGGCCTTTGGCTATGTGAACGCAGCCGAGGCGCTGATTTATCCCGCGGTCTCCACCCTGGCGCTGCTGGCTGCCCTGCTGGTGCTGCAGCGCTTCCTGGGCGACCTCTACGGATGGCTGTCCGGCAGAGGGTCCGAAGCGCGGGAGTCCCTGTTTGCAGTGATGATCGGCTTTGTACTGGCCGCCTTGGCGCTGCCGCTGCTGGCGCTGATCTGGGGCGCACGGATCGCAGATTTGACTGAGCTGTGGTCGCAGTTCCTGGAAGGGTTCCAGATCGGCGACACAAAGATCTCTCCAACCGCTTTCCTGACATTTGCGGTAGTCTTTGCCGTCGGCTACGCGTTGACGCGGCTGATCCAGGGCTCCTTGCGCAACTCGCTGCTGCCCAAGACCAAGATAGATCCTGGCGGCCAGAACGCCATTACCTCGGGTCTTGGCTATGTCGGCATCTTCCTGGCGGCGGTGGTGGCGATCTCGATGGCCGGGCTGGACCTGTCGTCACTCGCCATCGTTGCTGGTGCGCTGTCGGTTGGTATCGGCTTTGGCCTTCAGACCATTGTGTCGAACTTCGTTTCCGGCATCATCCTGCTGATCGAGCGCCCGATCTCCAAGGGCGACTGGATCGAAGTTGGCGGGCTGATGGGCTATGTGCGCGACATCTCGGTGCGCTCCACCCGGATCGAAACCTTCGACCGCTCCGACGTGATCGTGCCGAACTCGGACCTGATCTCGGGCACCGTCACCAATTATACCCGCGGCAACACCGTGGGGCGGGTTATTGTGCCGGTGGGCGTTGCTTATGGCACCGACCCGCGCAAGGTGGAGGCGATCCTGAACGAAGTTGCCAAGGCGCATCCGATGGTGCTGCTCAACCCGGCGCCCAGCGTGGTGTTCCAGGGCTTTGGCGCCGACAGTCTGGATTTTGAGATCCGGGCAATCCTGCGCGATGTGAACTGGGTTCTTTCGGTGAAATCCGACATGAATTACGAGATTTCCAAACGGTTCGACGAAGAAGGGATCGAAATCCCCTTTATGCAGCGCGACATCTGGATCCGTAACCCCGAGGCGCTGACCCCGGACAAACCGGCAACCTCTGCCGCGGCGTCCGCTTCCGCACCCGCATCTGCTCCGCTGAAGCCGGATCTGGCGGATGTGCAGCAGGACCCCCAAGAAGATGCTGATGGAGATGCCGATGCCGACAAGTGACCTGCTATTCCGCAAGGACGCCTATGCCCGGATGACCGAAGCACTGGTCCTGGCCCATACAGAACAGGGCGGGCTGATCCTGGACCGCAGCCTGTTCTATGCCACCGGCGGCGGCCAGCCGGGCGACAGCGGCCAGCTTTTGTGGGGCGATGGTCAATGCACCATTGCCACCACCGTCAAGGGTGAGGGCGACGCAATTGTGCTGGTTCCGCATGAGAATGAACCGCTGCCTGCCGAAGGCACCACGGTCACCCAGGTGCTCGACTGGGACCGCCGCTACGGCCACATGCGGGTTCACACTGCTTTGCACCTGCTGTCAGTGGTGATTCCGCTGGAGGTGACCGGCGGCTCGATCAGCGCAGACAAAGGCCGGCTCGATTTCAACATGCCTGAGGCGCCCGCGGATAAACAGGCGCTGCAGGAACAGCTGCAGGCGCTCATTGACCGTGATCTTGAGGTGACCGAGGACTGGATCACCGACGCGGAACTGGATGCCAATCCGCAGCTGGTGAAAACCATGTCCGTCTCGCCGCCGCGCGGGGCAGGGCAGGTGCGCCTAGTCCGCATCGGCACCCCGGACGAGCAGATCGATCTGCAGCCCTGCGGCGGCACCCATGTCAAACGCACCGCAGAAATCGGCAAAATCCGCCTTGGCAAGGTGGAGAAAAAGGGCAAGCAGAACCGCCGCGTCTATCTCCATCTGGAGACTTGAAAAAGAATGCGGGCCGGAGTGCATTTTTTGCCATTTCGGCCCTTGCATTTCCCCCTGTGATCCTTCAAAAGCCCCCTCACGGAGAGGTGGCCGAGTGGTCGAAGGCGCACGCCTGGAAAGTGTGTAGGCGGGAAACCGTCTCCAGGGTTCGAATCCCTGTCTCTCCGCCATAACCCACATTGTAAACGAACATCAGTTGCTTCAGGCATGGCCAAATTGGCGATGAAGAGCGGGTTGCAGCGGCTGTTCTTGCATCAAGGGCAGGCCGGTCAGCGGACAAATGCCTGTGGATTGAATAAACTCTTCAGCGTTATTTACTTTTCCGCACGGCTGCGATGACCTTCCGCATAGGCCGTCCGATTCGAAAGATCTGTCCGGCATTCCCGCCGCATTGAGAAACAAACTTTGCAAACGGCAAGGATTGAAATCAATTCCACACCATTTCCCTGAGGGCAGCTTGCTGAGGGAGCGGAAAACCGGTGGTGCCGCCGTATTTTGCCCTTGTTTCGGATTTGGCAACAATTTCACTCCCTCAAACAACGGCTGCGGGAAATTTGTGCCGGAAGTGCAAGTTTGGCCCTCGGATTGTATCCGGTTTGCGAGACAATCATCATTACCCGGCACTGGCTTGCGCCGTCTCAATTGCCTCGAATGGCGCAATGGGGGGGATTTTAGGCAATTTTTTGGCTTTGTGGCCGGAGGTACCTAACGTATGCATGTTCTAGCCCATTGGGGGGGCGAGTTCTGCAAGCTGCTGGACTGTGGTGGACTGCTAAAATTTAGCTTAAGTCCATGGGCTGCTGATGCCTGCCTGCCACTGATCTGAGAGCTTTTGCTTATCGGCTGTGCGCTGTTCCGGCGTGCACTCCAGAGCGTTTGCGCGTTCTGGCCCTCTCTCCGCTTGGGCTGGTGTTTTGACTGCGAAGTTCCGCATGGCTGTGCGGCTGTCCGGCTGGCCCGAACGGTGGGTTTGGGGCCAGACCGGTGAGGAGAGAGTGATGGCGAAGAGTACCGATATGCCGAATGCGGCCTTGAACGGAATTGTTGAGGGCACCTCGGGGGATGACCTGATCAATGCGGCTTACACCGGCGATCCGGAAGGCGATATGGTTGATAACGCCGATGCCACTGGCCCGGCGGCGGGGCCGGATGATGATGTCATCATCGCAGGCAGCGGCAATGACAGCATCTATGCCGGCGCGGGCGATGATACTGTCGACGGCGGCAGCGGCGATGACCTGATCCTGGGCGATGGCGTCTCCGGCGCCAATGATCCGGTCAAGATTACCATCTCCTCGACCAGCGCGGCCTTCCAGAACAAGGTCTTTGCCTACACCATTGATCCGTCGACCGGCGAGATCAGCAATGTCGTGATGCTATCGCAGAACGCCAACGCGGATGTCGGCGAAACCTATAGTTACGATGCGCCCGAAGGCGCGGTTGTCGGTGTCGGCATCGTCAGCCCGCATGGCACGTATTACTCGTCCGGCTATGGCGGCAACGCGGATCTGAACCCGGACGGGCTG
Source organism: Leisingera sp. MMG026 (assembly GCF_021654205.1). NCBI lineage: Bacteria > Pseudomonadati > Pseudomonadota > Alphaproteobacteria > Rhodobacterales > Roseobacteraceae > Leisingera > Leisingera sp. MMG026. Next base: position 49,246 of record NZ_JAKFZM010000015.1, read on the forward strand.
GACCATACCAAGGGGATCTTTGAGTTCCCGGACGGTTCTGTCCAGCTGGGATTTGAGGATATTCGCAACCTGGGCGACAGGGACTTCAACGACGTCAAGCTGATCGTGGACCTGGGTACCTCGGGCACGACGCTCGACAATGCGCATTTCGACTATTCCTCCGATCCGGCCGACCCGGTTGTGCCGGGCGACGACAGCCTGACCGGCGGCGAGGGTGACGACACCATTCTTGGCGGCGGCGGCGATGACACCATCGACGGCGGTGACGGCTCCGACTCGGTTGAGGGCGGCGACGGCGATGATGTGATCGACACCTCCAAGGACAGCGGCATTCCGCTGCCGGACCGCGGCTTTCCGGGTTACACCGGCACCGACCCCGACATTCCGTTTATCCCGGCGGATGCTGATCCGTTTGACGATCGCGATACCGTTCTGGGCGGCGCCGGCAATGATACCATCTCTACCGGGGATGATGCCGACCTGATTGACGGCGGTTCGGGTATGGACGTGATTGATGGCGGCATCGACGATGACACCATCGACGGCGGCTCCCAGGCAGATGTTCTGACCGGCGGCGAAGGTTCTGACAGCCTGTTGGGCGGCGGCGGCAGCGACACCATCTATGGCGGGTTGAATCCGTCCTTCCCGGACGGGCTGAACATTACCGATGACGGCAGCGACGGCCGCCCGGCGGATCCGGACCCGACCAACGGCATGGACACCATTGACGGCGGCTCGGGCAATGACCTGATCTTTGGCCAGGACGATGACGACGACATTTCCGGCGGCTCGGGCCATGACACCATTGATGCCGGTATTGATGACGATATCGTCCGCGGCGGGGCCGGCAATGACCTGATCACCGGCGGCCAGGGCGCCGATACCCTGTCCGGCGGCGCCGGGCGCGATACCTTCCTGGGCGGCAATGCCGGCGACGAAGTTGACGGCGGCTCGGGCGGTGACGATTTCGACACCCTGGACCTGACAGGAACCGGCCCGTTTGAACTCAGCGGTGTCACCGTCGATGCAGACGGCAACAGCATCTCGGGAACCGTCAACTTCCTTGATGGCGACGGGGCTGTGACCGGCTCGATGACCTTTGGCGAGATTGAGCAGATCATTCCCTGCTTCACGCCCGGTACGCTGATCGCCACCCCGTTGGGGGAACGCCGGGTCGAAGATTTGCAGGCTGGCGACCGGGTGATCACCCGCGACAACGGCATTCAGGAAATCCGCTGGATCGGTACCCGCACGCTGCAAGGCCGGGAGCTGAACAGCGCCGCGCATCTGCAACCGGTGCTGATCCGCCAGGGCGCCCTGGGCAATGGTCTGCCCGAGCGCGACATGATGGTCAGCCCCAACCACCGGGTACTGGTCGCCAATGATAAGACGGCGCTGTATTTCGAGGACCGCGAGGTACTGGTGGCGGCCAAGCATCTGACCGGGCTGGCGGGCGTCGACGCGGTAGAGACCACCGAGGTGACCTATATCCACTTCATGTTCGACCAGCACGAGGTGGTGCTGTCCGATGGCGCCTGGACCGAGAGCTTTCAGCCCGGCGACCAGTCGCTGCGCGGGCTGGATAACGCACAGCGCAACGAATTGTTCGAGCTGTTCCCGGACCTTAAGTCGGAGAAGGGCCGGGCGGCTTATTCCGCGGCACGACGGTCGTTGCGGAAACACGAGGCGCATCTGCTCGTGCATTGAGAAATGCTGCTGCTGTTTTGGGGGAAACAGCAGAGAAGAGCAAAGCGCAGGAAGGCAGGGCCTTGGGCCCTGCCTTCTCTGCGTTTGAAGGGGTGATGCTGGTGATCAGCGGCGGTTGCGCCAGGCGGCCCAGTCCTCGGGCGTGTCCAGATCGGTCAGCGCATGGTTCTTTGGCAGGGGCACCATCTGCGGCGGTTCGGATTCCAGGAGGCTGCGGGCACCCTGGTCCCCGCGGAGGGTTTTCAGGGCAGCAAAACAGCGGCGCGGAAACAGCACCGGGTGGCCCTGGATGCCGTCCTCGGAAGCAGCGCGCAGGACCGGGCTGCCATCACCAGGGAAATGCGCGGCCAGATGCAGCATGTCCTGCGTCTCAACCTCCGGCATGTCGGCAGGCAGTATCATCACGGCCTTAGTCTGTTCAGGCAGTGCTGCGATTCCGCGGCGGATTGAGGCGGCCATGCCCTCAGCCGCGTCGGGAACCGGGACCGGGATCGCGCTGCCGGTTGCGGCCGCACGGGGATGGGTTTCGCTGGGCAAGGTCACAAACACCGGCAGACCGGTAAGCGCCGCCCGGCGGCACATCAGGGCAAGCAGTGGCTGGCCGTCCACATCCTCCATCAGCTTGTCACGGCCATGCATCCGGGATGAGGCGCCGGCTGCGAGCAGGAGAATGGCGATGGCGGTCATGGTTTTCCGGTCCTTTGCATTGGGCCGCAAGGTCGGATGCCTCCGGCGGGAGTATTTTGGGAAAGATGAAAGGACGGGTCCAGGGAAAATCCGCTAGGTCAGAGACGCTGACTGATCCGTTGCGGAACTGCTCTGGGGCCGCGTGCGCAGGCCTGGCAACAGGGGGCAGGCAGGTCAGGCTTGCTGACCTGCCTGGAGGCATTAACCGCGCATCCGGGCGCCGTCGGCGTCGAACAGCGGTTCAGTGATCAGGCGGGCCTTGTACATATTGCCAAGGATTTCGATCTCCACTTCAAGGCCGTCCTGGGCGCGGTCCGTTGGAACAAAGCCTAGAGCGATGGATTTCTGCGCGTGGTGCGAGTAACCGCCGGAGGTGCAGAAGCCCGCGACGGCGCCGTCGAGCCAGATCGGTTCAAAGGCGACCACATCTGCGTCGTCTGCCTCTACCTCAAAGGCGCAAAGCTGGCGCGCGGGGCCTGCGTCGCGTTCAGCCTCGGCGGCGGAGCGGCCGATGAAATCTGCGTTCTTCTTGAAGGAGATAAAACGGTCCAGCCCGGTTTCGGCAGCGGTGTAGTCGGGCGAGAATTCCCGCAGCCAGGAGCCGAAGAATTTATCCAGGCGCAGCGACATCATCGCCCGCATGCCGAAGGGTTTCATACCGTGCGGCTGACCTGCATTCCAAAGAGCATCCCACAGGGCGCGTTGCGAAGGCAGGTCGCAGTAAATTTCATAGCCCAGATCGCCGGTGTAGCTGACCCGCTGCACGATGCAGTCGGCCATGCCCACGGTCAGGCGGCGCACATCCATGAACCGCATGTCTGAAATGTCGGCCCTTGTGCAGGCTTGCAGCACCGCGCGCGCCTTAGGGCCTGCAATCTGGAAGCCGTTGCGGGTGTCGGAAATGTTCTCGAGGCTGACGCCATCGTCCAGGTTCTGCAGGAACCAGCGCATGTGGTAGGCTTGGCTCCCATAGGAGGCGGTGAGCTGGAATTCTTCTTCCGAGAGGCAGGAAATGGTGAAATCACCGATCAGGCGGCCCTTGGGCGACAGCATCGGGGTCAGCGACAGGCGGCCCGGCTGCGGCACCCGCCCGGCCATGATGCGGTCGAGCCAGGCGCGGGCGCCTGCGCCTTTGATCAGGTACTTGCCGAAGTTGTGGACCTCGTTGATGCCGACGTTTTCTCGGACCGCCTTGACCTCGCGCGCGGTGGCCTCAAACGCGTTGGAGCGGCGGAAGGACGGGGTCTCGTAGCGCGGCTCGTCGCCTTCCGCGAAGTAGTTCGGGACTTCAATGCCGTATTGCGCACCCCAGACCGCGCCCATGCCATCGAAGATGTCGTACATCGGCGTGGTGCGGAACGGGCGGGCGGCGGGCAGCTCCTCGTTCGGGTAAGCGATGGAGAAGCGTTTCTGATAGTTTTCAATGACTTTGGGGCGGGTGTAGCCCGGGGTGATCCAACCGCCGAAACGGGCGCAGTCCATCGCGAATGTGTCGCGCTCGCATTCGCCCTCCACCATCCACTGGGCCAGCATCAGGCCGACGCCGCCGCCCTGACTGAAGCCGGCCATGACGGCGCAGGCGGACCAGTAGTTGCGCATGCCGGGAACCGGGCCCACCAGCGGGTTGCCGTCGGGGGCAAAGGTGAAGGGGCCGTGGATCACTGATTTCACGCCCGCAGCCTCCAGCGCCGGGAAGCGTTTGTAGGCGAAATTGATGGAATCCTCGATCTTGTCGAAGTCGTCCTGCAGCAGCTCATGCCCGAAGTCCCACGGTGTGCCATCGACCGCCCAGGGTTTGCAGGGCTGTTCGTAGAAGCCGATGCAGAGGCCGCGGCCCTCTTGCCGGAGATAGCTTTCGCCGGCCGGGTCCATTACATGCGGGTGCTCGCCGCCGCCGTCGATGATCTCGGCGATCATCGGCACCTCGTCGGTGACGATATACTGGTGTTCCATCGGGTGCAGGGGCATGTAGACGCCGGCCATGGCGCCGACTTCGCGCGCCCAAAGACCGCCTGCGTTGACCACATGTTCGGCGTGGATGATGCCCTTGTTCGTCACCACGTCCCAGGTGCCGTCGGGGCGCTGGTTGGTCTCGATCACCTTGCAGTGGGTCTCGATGGTGGCGCCGCCCATGCGCGCGGCCTTGGCATAGGCGTGGGTGGTGCCGGAGGGGTCAAGGTGACCGTCGAGCGGATCGTACAGGCCGCCGACAATGCCGTCGGTGTTGGTGACGGGGGCGATCTTCTTGATTTCTTCGGGGGAGACGATTTCGGTCTCCAGCCCCATGAAACGGTGCTTGGCGCGTTCGGCCTTCAGCATGTCGAAACGTTCCTGGGTTTCGGCCAGGGTGACGCCGCCGACGTGATGCAACCCGCAGGACATGCCGGTGATCGCTTCCAGCTCTTTATAAAGCTTGATGGTGTAGCCCTGCAGCGCCGCCATATTGGTGTCGCCATTGAGGGTGTGAAACCCGCCCGCCGCGTGCCATGTGGAGCCGGAGGTCAGCTCTGAACGTTCGATCAGCATGACGTCGGACCAGCCGAGCTTGGTCAGGTGATACAGAACTGAGCAGCCGACGACGCCGCCGCCGATAACTGCCACGCGGGTGGTGGTTTTCATGTGGGCCTCCCCTGAGTAGGTGTTGCCTGCATTCTGTACAGAAGTGAACAGTAGTCCAGCAGAAAAACGGCACCATGTGCCGCTTATGGGCAGTCAGGCTGCGGTTTCGTTACTCAGATGTGCGGAAGCGGCTGTTCTGAATGACAAATATTGCAGTGAGCGGTGCCAGGAGGAGGATCACGCCAACAGTGATCAGCAGCAAGCCCAGCTGGGAGTAATCGGCTGGTGTGGTGATATTGCCGCCCGAATCTGTCACCTCGCGCGTGACCACGAAGATTTCGTTCAGGTATTTGGTGCCGAGACTGGAGGCCGACAGCGCCAGATTGGTGAAGGAGGCCATGACCGCAAAGAAAGTGGCTTTTAGCCCCGAGGGCGCGTTGCGGGCGATCCAGGCGAGCATCGGGATCATCGCGACCTGGCCCAGCGGGGATTCGACGGCGGTGTCGACCATGGCGATGAAGCGGGCGTCAACCACGCCCCCGGTCATCGCCGCGGTCCAGTGGTGGGCGCCGTAATAAAGCGCGATGTTGGGCAGGCTGAGGACGGCCTCGGTAATGGCAAGGAAGGCGACGATCCAGGTGATCGGGCGGCTGGCCATCATCGGGCGGAAAATCAGCATGCCGGCCAGCGTCAGCAGCGAAGTGATCAGAGCCAGGACTGACAGGAACTGCTGGTCGAACCCCAGCACGTCGATTTCAAACCAGGTGGCGCCGGGGCCGCGCAGGGGCGTGGCGCGATAGACAAAGATGATGATGGCGGTGCCGATCAGGGCGCGGGCCTGGTCCGTTGGCAGAACCGAGACCAGCTGGCGCATCAGAAACAGGACGATGGCCATGGAACCGGCAAAGACGATCTCCTGCGAATAGGGCACATCGCCCAGGCCCACGGCGAGGGAGAGCGCCACAAAGCCGCCGCCGCCGATGAAATACCAGTGGTTGGGGGTGACCAGCTCGCGGGGCAGCTCAATGCGGGCGCGGATCTCAGCCTCGGCCACTCCGGCGCGGCGCAGCGCAGCGGCCTTGCGCCACTTCTGCCAGATCGCCAGTGCGACCCCGGACATGGAAATGACCGGGATCAGCAGCGCGAGGCTGAAGACAAAACCGTAAAGCGCGCCCTTTGCCGCTTGAGGCAGCGCATCGGCGCCATCGAATAGGGCAACATTCAGCGCGGCAGCGGCGCTGGAGCCGCCGATCAGCGCGATACGGCCAAAGGTCTGCATGGTGGTGTGCAGGGATTTGGTTTCAGCCTCGGGCAGGGGGCGGCCGTGGTCATCTGCATGGGGCACGGCCTCGACCGACATGGCATCAGCTACCACATCCTGCAGCACATATCCGCAAGGGGCCAGCAGCGCGGCGGTGACATACCAGGCGCCCAGCGGCATCACAGCGTCCATCATCGCAGGTTCCAGCACGATGGCAGCAAGGATGCCATAGCTGCCGGCCATCAGACCGGCACCAAGCAGGATCAGCAGGTATTTCCAGCGCCAGATCAGATCGACCAGGTGCCCCAGCGGCATCTTCAGCGCCCAGGGCAGGCCGACCCAAAATGCCAGACCCGCCAGAAAAGCGGCGGAAAAGTCCAGGTATTCCTTAACGAAAAACGATGCGGTGACGGTGGTGATGCCCTGCGCGCCATAGGCGAAATAGATCAGCAGCGGCGGTAGAAAGGACCAGCGCAGCTGGCGGAACAGATCCAGGATGATGCTGTCGAACCAGCCCCAGGCCAGCCCCGCCGCACGGGTCATGCGTGGATCCCTGTCACGACAAAGGCCGGATCTTGAGGCCCGTCACCCGGTTGCCCTCGCGCTCGGTCACTTCAAAGCGGAACCCGTGAAAGGAGAATACCTGGCCTGTGGTCGGAATCATCTGCGCTTCGTGGATGACGAGGCCGGCAATGGTGTTGGCCTCCTCATCGGGCAGGTTCCAGTCGGTGGCGCGGTTCAGGTCGCGGATGGTGGTGACGCCATCGACCAGATAAGATCCATCTGTGGTCTTCTTGACGATGCTTTCCTCGTCGGGGTCGAATTCGTCGGTAATTTCGCCGACGATTTCTTCCAGAATATCCTCCAGCGTGATCAGCCCCTGCAGCGCGCCGTATTCATCCACCACCAGCGCAAAATGCGAGCGCATCCGCAGGAATTGGCGCATCTGCTCGTCCAGCGTAGTGGTTTCGGGCACAAAATACGGGGCCTTGGCGACCCCGGAGATATCAAAGAACTTGAGCTTGCCGGCATCGCCATCCGCACCGCCGGCTTGTTCATACATCGCCCGGAACAGGTCTTTGGCGTGAACCACGCCGATGATGTTTTCCTGCTCGCCGCGAAACACCGGCAGCCGGGTGTGGGGGCTTTGCAGGCATTGCATTAGGATAGTGTCCGGCTCGGCGTTGGCGTCGATCATCTCGATATGGGAGCGGTGCAGCATGATTTCTTCGACAAAGCGGTCGGACAAGTCCAGCGCGCCAAGAATGCGGTCGCGGTCCTCTTTTTCGACCACACCTTCGGAGTGGCCCAGATGCAGCGCGCCTGCAATTTCCTCGCGCACCGCCATGATGTGGCTGTCGGGATCAATCCGCACGCCGAAGATGGCGAGCACCCCGCGCACCAGCAGCCGGACAAGACCAACCACCGGCGCCAGCAGGGTGACCAGAACGCCGATCACCGGGGCAACAGCCGCAGCGGCCTTTTCGGCGTTGGAAATGGCATAGGTCTTGGGCAGCACCTCGGCGAAGACCAGCACCAGAACGGTCATCACCAGTGTCGCCAGGGCGACGCCGCTTTCGCCGAAGGCGCGGGTGAACAGGGCCGTCGCCAGCGACGTGCCCAGGATGTTTACCAGGTTGTTGCCCAGCAGGACGGAACCGATCAGCTTTTCGCTGTCTTCGGTCACGCTGAGCGCCTTTTGCGCGCCATGCGAGCCTTTATCGGCCTGGCTGCGCAGTTTCCCGCGCGAGGCGGCGGTCAGCGCAGTTTCCGAGCCGGAAAAGAATCCGGACAGGACAAGCAGCAGCACGATGGCCCCGGCAGTGGTCCAGAAGGCGCTGTCGAGTACGGTGGAGGCAGTGTCCATGAGAGGTCCAGAGATCCGGTCAGTTGAATGTTCGCTGCATTTATGGGGGTTTGCCGCAGGCGCTTCAAGTTCTAGCAGCGCGTCAGCGCGTATCCTTGGCCAGCGGGTGATGCTCCAGCACCAGTTCCTGCAGGCGGGCGTCCAGCACATGGGTGTAAATTTCGGTGGTGGCAATGTCGGCGTGGCCGAGCAGCGCCTGGATTGCGCGCAGGTCGGCGCCATTGGCCAACAGATGCGTGGCAAAGGCGTGCCGCAGCGTGTGCGGTGTGACCTTGTCCGGAGAAACGCCGCCGGTGACTGCCAGTTCCTTGATCAGCAGGTAAAAGCGGTGCCGGGTCAGGTGGCCGGATTTGCCGCGCGAGGGGAACAGGAACCGCGAGGACGGATGGCCCTTGGCTTCGCGCTGCGCCTCGGCGTCGTCGCGGGTGGACAGCCAAACCGCAAGCGCCTCGCGCGCAGGCGGCGACAGCGGCACCATGCGCTCCTTTCCGCCCTTGCCCATGATCAGCAGCATCCGCGGGTCGCCGCGGGCGGCGGAAACCGGCAGCGAGACCAGCTCGGTTACCCGCATTCCGGTGGCATAGAGCAGCTCCATCAAACAGGTGTTGCGCAGCCGGTCTGCGGTGCTGCGGCCGGTTTGGCGCGCGGCATCCAGCAGGCGGTCGACCTCGATGACTTCCAGCGTTTTGGGCAGGCGCTTCTCGCGTCCAGGGCCGCGGATCTGGATCGCCGGATTGTCTTCGCGCCAGCCTTCCTCAAACGCAAAGCGGTAAATCTGCTTGGCAGCTGACAGCCTGCGCGCCCGGGTGGAACGGGCCAGTCCTTGCGCGTCGCAATTGATCAGATAGGCCTCGATATCGTCCTGGCGGGCAGTCAGAAAATCCAGGGTGCGGTGTTCCAGCCAGGCGGTCAGGTCCTTCAGGTCGCGGCCATAGGCCAGAAGCGTGTTCTGCGAGGCGCCCGCCTCGGCCGCCTGGGCGTCGAGGAAGGTTGAGATCCACTGGAAATTGTCCCGGGGGGGCGCCATGTCACTGGTGCTCCAGCAGCATCAGCTGCAAGGCGGCGCGGCGGGCGGTGTCCTCCAGCCCGACAGCGCGGAACGCGGCCAGCGCTGCGGTCAGGTCGCCCAGATTGCCGTCGGCACCTTGGGCAAACAGCACCATGCTGCGCAGGATCGCTTCGCCCAGCTGGCCGTTGTTCAGCATTTGCCGGATCGCGGGCGGCACCGGGCCCGTTGTGTCAAACCCCAATGCTATGGCTTTGGCCATCGGTGACGGGGCGGCAGCGTCACCAGGCCGGCCCTGGGCCAGCGCTGCCAGGAACGGGTCATTCGCACCGGCGGCCTGGGCATCATGCGCGGCCAATTCATATGACGGCGACAACAGGCGGATGCGCCAGGCCAGCGCGGCGGTCCGGCCGCTCAGGCTTGCCCGCGCCAGCGGCTCGCCAAAGAGGTCGGCAAACACGGTTTCGGTGCCCGCCTGCTGCATTGCATCCCAGGCGCGGGGCAGCGAGCGGGCGATGGCGTCTGCACTGCCGGAGCCAAGGTCGCTTTCCAGCTGCTGAACCGCTGCAACCCGGTCCCAGATGCCGCCGGAAGCGGCGGGTTTACGGGCGCTGAACAGGCCAAGATACTGATTGGGGTTGAGCGCCCCGGCACGCGCCAGCCGCTCCGCCGCCTCCAGCTGCGCCTTCCAGCCGGCAATGTCGCGCAGATCTGCCGCGGCAAAGGCTGGCGGCAGGGGGGCGGTGGGCATCGCTTCGCCAATGGTCTCGAACAGGCGGAAGGTCAGCGGATCCGGGTCGGGCGGGCGGCGCAGCGGCGGCGCCAGCTCAAACAGATCGGGGTTCAAAAAGCGGTCCAGAAGCTGCATCTGGTTTTCGGGCAGCAATTCCAGCGCGTGGGCGGTTTCCATCATCAGCGCCGCCGTGGGCCAGTCGCTGCGCCGCGCCGCGCAAAAGATCCTGGCGGCATAGCTGTCCGACAGATGCGGCGAGGCGGTGAGGGCGGCGCAAGAGGCGTCCTCGCTGCCGGTCAAAAGGGTGGCGTCAAACCAGCGTGTGAAGCGGTCCTTGTTGTCCGTGGGGCCTGCATGTTCAACCAGAGCCTGGGAGGGATCCGTGGCCCCCAGCGCCAGCAGCCGGTCCAGCCGGGCCAGCAGAATCCGATCGCCTGCCGCGGCCGGCGGCCGGGATTCCGACAGCAGCAGTGTAAACAGCAACGCCTGCATCGCCGGGCTGCCGCGCACCGGAACGGTTTCGATCAGATGCGATACATCATCGGCATTGCTGCCGCGCCACAGATCGGCCGGCAGGCCGGTTGCCGAGGCCGGAACCAGCCCGATGGGGGGCACCAGCGTCTCCAAAGCTGTGACCGAAACGGACGGAAATGCAGCCGTGCCTGCCACTGGCGGCTCCAGCAGCACAGTTCCGGGCAGCCCGTTGCGCGGCTGCGGCTGGTTCAGCCAGTCAATCGCCGCCAGGGGTTCATTTGCAAGCGCACTGCCCGCCATCACCACCCCGGCGGCAGCCGCCCTAATCCGCATTCAGCACCACCGGTTTGCGCACCTCGGTGGCCGGCGCGCGGAAATCCGCACCAAACCAAGGCCCGACATAGGCATAGCCCACCAGCCCGATAGCCGCCAGAACCGCCAAATAGACCAAATACTTAATCAATCGCCCCATGGTATATCCAAAGCCTGTTTCCTGCTCTTTTGCCCAAGTTATATATTCCCTTTTCCGCAAGATCACGTCATTCACTGAAGAATGAGCGAAAAAGAGCAAAGCAGCGGCCAGAAGGCAGCAGGCCCGGTGCCGGGGAAACTGAAGAAGACCATCGTGATGGTGGGCATGATGGGCGCCGGCAAGACCGCCGTGGGGCGCGCGCTGGCAGCCCGGCTGGATGTGCCTTTCCTGGACAGCGACCACGAGATCGAGGCCGCTGCCAATATGACGATCCCCGAGATTTTTGCCCGCGACGGCGAGCCGTTCTTCCGCCAAAAGGAACGGCAGGTGATCGCGCGCCTGCTGGAGGAAGAGCGCGGTGTCCTGTCGACGGGCGGCGGTGCGTTTCTGGCGGAAGAAAACCGCAATGTGATTACCGCCAAAGGGGTCTCTGTCTGGCTGCAGGCCGACCTGGAGGTTCTGTGGAACCGGGTGCGCCACCGCGACACCCGGCCGCTGCTGCGCACAGCCGACCCGCGTGCGACCCTTAGCGGCCTGTTCCGCGACCGGGTGCCGCTTTATGCCAAGGCGGATCTGACCGTTGTTTCCGACGGCCAGGCGGCAATTGAAACCATGGTTGACCGGGTTCTGGAAGCCTTGCAGGCCCGCCCCGATGTATTGGAGTGGAATTGATGGAGCGCACGGTTCATGTGCCCCTGGGCGGGCGCGCCTATGATGTGGTGATCGGCCCCGGCCTGCTGGCGCAGGCGGGCGAGCGGATCAAGCCGTTGCTGAAGCGGCCGCAGGTGGCGGTGCTGACTGACGAGACCGTGGCGGAGAAACATCTGGAAGGATTACGCGCCGGGCTGGCCGCGGCAGGCGTTGAGATGACCGCGCTGGCGCTGCCGCCGGGAGAGGCGACCAAGGGCTGGCCGCAGTTCACCCGGTCGGTGGAATGGCTGCTGGAGCAGAAGGTCGAGCGGGGCGATGTTGTTGTGGCCTTCGGCGGCGGTGTGATCGGCGACCTGGCAGGATTTGCGGCGGCGGTACTGCGCCGCGGTGTGCGGTTTGTGCAGATCCCGACCTCGCTTTTGGCGCAGGTCGACAGCTCGGTCGGTGGCAAGACCGGCATCAATGCGCCCCAGGGCAAAAACCTGATCGGAGCGTTTCACCAGCCCTCGCTGGTGCTGGCCGATACATCCGTTCTTGAAACCCTGACGCCTCGTGATTTCCTGTCCGGCTGCGGCGAAGTGGTGAAATACGGGCTGCTGGGCGATGCGGAGTTCTTTGCCTGGCTCGAAGAGCATGGCCCTGCACTGGCCGAAGGCGATGTTGCAGCGCGGGTTGAGGCGGTTGCGCGTTCGGTTCAGATGAAGGCGGATATCGTTGTTCGCGACGAAACCGAGCAGGGCGACCGGGCGCTGTTGAACCTGGGCCATACATTCTGCCACGCGCTGGAGGCGGCCACGGGCTATTCGGACCGGCTGCTGCATGGCGAAGGCGTGGCCATCGGCTGTGCCCTGGCGTTTGAGCTGTCGGCCAAGCTGGGGCTGTGTTCGCAAGAGGACCCCAGCCGGGTGCGGGCGCATCTCAAGGCGATGGGCATGAAGACCGATCTGGCCGACATTCCGGGCGATCTGCCAGGGGCAGAGGTGCTGCTGGATCTGATGGGGCAAGACAAAAAAGTTGTTGCCGGTCAGCTGCGGTTTATCCTGGCCCGTGGCATTGGCGAAGCGTTTGTAACCGGAGATGTCCCGCCTGAAACGGTGCTGGAGGTGCTGCGCGGCGCCGGGGCCTGAGACCGGAAAACAATACCGCAAAGCAAAAAGGGCAGCCGCAGAGGCTGCCCGATTCATTAATATCCTAACTCCGGTCCATAGCGGATCAGGCTGCGGCGCTGCCGCCAAAATCCTGATCGTCCCAATCATCTGCATCAAAGTCGATTGCGGGCGCCGGAGGCGCATAGAACCCCGGTCCGGCCTGCGCGTTTCCGGACTGCGCAATCTCGCCGACGGCAAACTGCTGGACCAGTTCGCGCAGCTCCTGGGCCTGCTCGGACAGCGAGGTGGTTGCAGCAGTGGTTTCCTCGGCCATGGCGGCATTTTGCTGTGCCATCATCTCAAGCTCGCCAACGGCAGTGTTGACGTCGCCCATTTGCGAAGACTGCTCCTTCATATTGCTGGCAATCTCAATGACAAGACCGGAAATCTCGGCGACTTGGTCGTTTACTTCCGACATTGCGGTGCCGGCCTGATCCACCAGTGCAGCACCGTTTTTGACCTGTTCGGAACTGCGCGCAGTCAGCCCGTCAATCTGCTGGACTGCATCAGCGCAGCGCTGCGCCAGCATCCGCACCTCGCTGGCGACCACAGCAAACCCGCGGCCTGCTTCGCCGGCGCGAGCAGCCTCAACCCCGGCATTCAGTGCCAGAAGATTGGTCTGGAAAGCGATATCCTGGATCACCTTGGTGATCTGCGAGATTTCCTGTGAGGATTCCTGCAGTTTGTCCATGGCCGCAATGGTATCTTTGACCACCGCATCACAGGATTTAACCCCGTTCTGGGCGCTGTCCGCCAACTGTTCCGCCCGGCCGGCATTATCTGCCGACTGCTGAACATTGGCAGTCAGCTCGCTGATCGAATGGGTGGTCTTTTCCAGCGTTGCCGATTCCGCTTCGGTGCGGTGGGCCAGGTCCATAGAGGCTTCGGCAATGGACTTGGTGCTTTCGTCCACGCTGCTGGTCAGCTCACCGATGTTGGAGATGGACACGCTCAAGGCATTCAGCGAGTCATTCATATCCATCCGGATCGATTTGAACTCCTCCGGGAAGAATTCTGTGATCGGCTTGTCCAAACGCTTGTGCTGGAGATCCATCAGCGCTTCGCCGATGCGGCGCGCAACAGTCATGATCTCTTCGCGGCGCTGCTTTTCCTCCTCCATACGCTCTTCCTGTTTGCGCTGCGTCACCGAGCGCAGATCCACCACGTTGCGGGCCACCGTACCAATCTCGTCCCGGCGGTTTGCACCCGGCACGTCAACGTCTGTTTCACCGCTGCCAAGTTTCTTCAACGCGACATTCAGAACCGAAAGGCTCTTGGTCATGTCCCGTGCAATAGTCACGCTGAGGCCCAGAACAGCGGTCAGAAGCACAGCTGTGAACACTGCCATTTCCGCAAGCAGAAACTTGTTGTCCGCATCAAATGCCTGCATGTCCCGTTCCAGGTGCTCAATCAGGATCCCCTCTTTTTTCTGGAGCACCTTCAGCGCTTTACTGGCCGCCGCAAACCACTGTTCAGCCGTCATTTCTGTCTGGGATCCGCCGCTTAGGATGGCCTTGCGGGTATCCTCGAACTTTTTCATCTCAGGGGAGGTGAACAGCCCCTGGACGGTTTCGCGGTCTTTCGCAGTTGCAAAGTCCATGAACATCGACAGGCGTTCCTTGAACTGTTCGTGATAGGCGACAAAAATCTCCCGGTCGGCCGGCTTCCAGCCATGCTTGAAGCCGACAGAGCCTGCAGCCCGTTCCAGCCCGGCGGCATCGATTGCGCGCATGAAGAAGGACAGCGCGACGGCCTCCTGCGAGATCACCGGATTGTCAATGGATTGTGCCAGCGACAGCCCGGTTTGAATGAGTGCCGCGTTCAGATCCGTGTAGTAGGCCATAGTCCGATCCAGCGAGAGCGTGTGCCCGTCGATCTTTTTGCGGATGTCTTTTTTCTTGGCCAGTTCGGCCCGGGCAAACTGGATGGCTTGCACCGCCTCAATCGGGAGGAGGGATTTATCAATGTGGCTGATCTCGGCCAGATAGGCCTCCATCGCGGTGTTGTTTTGCAACCGGACCTGGACCAGTTTGTCCGGCGCAGTGGTGGCAGAGCTTCCCAGATAGGAAGCGCTGAGGCCGCGCTCCAGTTGCAAGTTGTGAACCAGGCTGCTCATGTGCTCGATCACTTCGCCTGCCTCGGCAGTGTTGACCTGGGCGTTTTTGTTCAGCTGAAGCAGTGTCTGCCCCATGAACCACAGTGAGAGCATCAGCGGGGCGGCCACCAGAATGGCGATCTTTGCTTTGACCGGCAGATGCCCTAGAAATCGCATACTCATAGTCTGAATCCTTGCTGCAAAAATACTGTTAGTTGAATTCAGCATATTCGATATGTCTTAATATTCGCCTATTGCACTGACCAGCGGGCTGATGATCCGGGTGTTGGCCTGTCAACGCTGAACATTGAGCATGTGCAGCGCCATTGGCTCGAGCGTGCATGCGAAAGATCACGGCACATCGAGACAGGGATGCGGTGCCAAAGGAGGATTTGAGCCTCGTCCAAGGGAATATCCCGGGAAGTAGGACCGGGCCTGCTGACCCCTCGCGGCAGATTGCTGCGCAACCGCCTGCCGGGCATTGCATGTGCTGGTCTCCAAGTTTGATGACCACGTGCCGCCCTTCCACCTCAACGGGATCTATGCCCGCATGGGCGCGGACGTTCCGGACAGCACGCTGCTGGACTGGTGCGGCCGGGCCATGGACGTACTTGCGCCATTCATCAATAGGATAGAAACCGAGGTCATGGCGGCACCGGTATGGTGGTGACCCGGCACCGCGTGACTAGGGGCGCTGGAACTTGGCGCGAAAAAAGTGCTACACGGCCCCGTTGGTGCTACATTCTGCAGCACGGCACTCAAAAACGGGGCTAAGGCAGGCCGGATCGGGGAAAGCGCGTAAAATGGCGGATCTAAAAAACCATGAAAATTCAGGGTTTTCCGAAGTTCGGCGTGCTGCACGCCTTTCCGTGGCACCCATGATGGATTGGACGACGTCCGATTGCAGGTATCTGCACCGGCTCTTGAGCCGGGAGGCGCTGCTGTACACCGAAATGGTGACCGCGCCGGCACTGGTGCGCGGCGGGGCGTTGCACTTGCTGGACTTCAATACCGCCGAGCATCCGGTTGCTTTGCAGCTTGGAGGGTCTGACCCGGACGAACTGGCAGAAGCCGCGCGGCTGGGCGAACAGGCGGGGTATGACGAGATCAACCTCAACTGCGGCTGCCCCAGTGACCGTGTGCAGTCCGGCGCGTTTGGTGCGGTGCTGATGCAGACCCCGGAACTGGTGGCAGATTGCGTCGCAGCGATGCGGGCAGCTGTGAAGGCCGAAGTTACTGTCAAATGCCGCATCGGAGTCGATGAACAGGAGCCGGAAGAGGTGCTGCCGGACTTTCTGGACAAGATCCGCGCGGCGGGCTGCCAGCGGGTGACGATCCACGCTCGCAAGGCTTGGCTGAAGGGGCTTTCGCCTAAGGAAAACCGGGATATTCCACCCTTGGATTATGATCTGGTGCACCGGATGAAGGCGGCGTTTCCTGATCTGCATATCTCGATCAACGGCGGTATTGCGACGCTGGCCGAGGCCAAGGCGCATCTGGACCGCGGTCTGGACGGGGTGATGGTGGGCCGTGCGGCCTATCACCAGCCTGCCGATGTGCTGTGTGCGGCGGATCCGGAAATTTTCGGGACGGGTTCTGCAAGCGATCCTGCTGAGGCGGTGATGCTTATGCTGCCTTACATCGAAGAACGGCTCGGCAACGGCGCTAAGCTGAACCAGATCACCCGGCATATGCTGGGGCTGTTTGCCGGCCGCCCCGGCGCGCGGCAATGGCGGCGGATGCTGTCCGAGGGGGCCTGCCGCGCCGGGGCCGGGCCGGAACTGGTGGAGCAGGCGCTGGCGCAAGTGGCGGACCGCGCGGCCGCATGACGCGGCGGCTCGCAGGCTATAGCCTTGTGCAAGCGGATTGCGGCGGCTAACCCTTTGCCGGTGAAGCCAGCCCTGAGGTGCCCTGCATGACTGATCCTGCCCTGACCACCGCCCTATTGCCGTCGCCTGCGCTGCTGATGCAGATGGCAGGGCTGCTGCTGGTGATCGGCGCATTCGCCGGGGTTCTGGCAGGGCTATTGGGGGTTGGTGGCGGCATCGTGCTGGTGCCGGGCTTCTTCTATGCCTTTCAAACTCTTGGATATGGCGGCGATCAGCTGATGCAGATGTGCCTCGCGACCTCGCTGGCGACCATTATCGTGACCTCATTGCGGTCGGTTCTGAGCCATAACAAGAAGGGCGCGGTGGATTGGCAGATTCTGCGCGGCTGGGGCTTCGGCATTGCGCTGGGGGCGATCGTTGGCGTTCTGGCAGTGTCCTCCTTGCGCTCCGCCGTGCTGCAAGGGGTGTTTGGCGGGCTGGCACTGGTGATCGGCTGCTACCTGGGGCTGGGCCGCGCCGACTGGCGGCTGGCTGAAGCCATGCCTAAGGGCGGTAAGCGGCTGGTGCTGTCGCCTGTCGTGGGGTTTCTGTCGGTGCTGATGGGCATCGGCGGCGGCAGCTTTGGGGTGCCGCTGATGACCCTGCACGGGGTTGCGGTGCATCGGGCTGTGGCGACCGCCGCAGGCTTTGGCGTGATCATTGCGGTGCCGTCGGTCGCGGGGTTTCTGCTGTTGGATCTGGACCCGGCCACGCGGCCTCCGTTCACCGTCGGGGCCGTTAATCTGGCGGCGTTTTTCATTGTGATCGCGATGACGCTGATCACCGCGCCCTGGGGCGTGAAGCTGGCCCATGCAATGGATCCCAAACCGCTGAAGCGGGTGTTCGGGGTGTTTCTGGTGCTGGTGGGGCTCAACATGCTGCGCAAGGCATTTGGATATTGAAGGCAATGAACAGGCAATTCGAACAGTTTCAGGACAAGGGCTGGGTGCGCTTCGCTCAGGACCGCCAAGTGGCCGCCTGGGCTGCTGATGCGTTGCAGCATGGCATCCGGTCGCTGGACGACCCGGCCTGCGCCGAGTGGTTCCAGTGCGAACAGACATGGTTCATTGGGGTCGATGCGCTGCCGAATGATGCCACCGGGCGGTTGCCGGACGGGCCGCCGCTGGCTGGCGCGCCGGTGGAGTTCATCACGCAGCACCTCGGCCCCATCCCGGATCTGCACCGGGCGCAGGTGTCCTCGGTCTTTCCCGGCTATCCGCGCCCGCGTCCGGGCGAGGGCGATGCTGCCTTGCGCTACCGCATCAAACGTGATGCGGCGCATGTGGACGGGGTGAAAATGTTTGGCGAGCACCGCCGCCGCAAGGTGGATGAGCCGCATGCCTGGGTGCTGGGGATCCCGCTGAATGAAAGCAGCCCCGATGCCTCGCCGCTGGTGATCTGGGAGGGCAGCCACAGGATCATGCGCCGCGCCTTTGCTGCGGCGTTCGAGGGGGTGCCGCAGGAGGGCTGGGCGGATGTGGATGTGACTGATGCCTATACGGCTGCGCGCGCCGAGGTGTTCGAGACCTGCCCGCGGATCACGGTGCCCGCCAAGCCCGGTGAATCCTATCTGATGCACCGCCTGTGCCTGCATGGGGTTGCGCCCTGGGGTGAGGGGGCATCCGCGCCGGAAGAGGGCCGCATGATTGCATACTTCCGCCCGGAGCTGGCGGATTGGACCATGGGGTGGCTGGCGGAGGGGTAGGCGTCTTCAAGTTTCCGCCATTGATCTGCCTGCAGAGATTTCGGAGTTTCTATGGAAAAGTATTTATTGGCGATTGTTTGCGCGGCTATTTCGTCTGTTGCGTCTGCAAGTGAGTATGAATGTCAGCAGGCTGCTGAGCTTATGTACAAGTTTGGCCCTCTCTTGGAGCGTGGAGAGGTTTCTTTAGAGCAAATTGAAGAGCTGACAAAAACTCGGATTTCTACTGACGTTGAACTTGTGGTAGAGGCTTCTCTTCTTCGTTACCACGAATTGCAATTAGGTGTTAGCGATTTGGAGCGCAGGGTAAAAGCATATGACCTCTGCGCCGAATTTCTGGAACTTAAGTAACGTGAGGCAATTTGCTTTTCTCGCCCGGAACAAGCCGTAGGCGCCGGGCGAGCGCCTGCCCGTCCCGGCGGGCTGGCGCTTTTTAGAGGGCGGTTCGGCATTTCAGCCGGGGATTTGCTTTGCAGGGATAAAGCGGCAGTACCCAATCTTTGAAGCACCATCCCACGGGCAGGCGCTCGCCCTCTGATTTGATGGCGTGTCTTGGTAGCACATTGGTTTTTATGGTAAATTAGTCTGGGTTGGCTAAAAGTGCAGGCTTTTCGAATAGGTCAGTAATTCTGCCAGAATGTTTCGCGCGCGAAACATTGGGTCAGTGCTTATTCCGCATGATTTACAGAGCCTTACCCCGCCGCGCGCCGCGTTGATTTTTAGACTACGCATGTCCGAGAAGCTCAAAACCGGTTCCCGCTTTTGAGCGACATGCTTAGCTGCGCTTTAATCTCGCGCCGCGGCCGCCGCGGCGCTTGACCAGTTTGCTGGCGCGTTCCGGCAGGTCGTTCATGATGCCGGCGCGTTCCTCGTTGCTCATCTTGGACCAGTCGCGGATCTCGTCAATAGAGCGGTAGCAACCGGTGCAGATGCGCGATTCCGGGTGGACGACGCAGATCTTGATGCAGGGGCTTTGGATCTCGTCCCGTTTCCATACGTCGTCAGTCATCATTCACCCGTTCTTCAAATGCCGCATCCGGTCCAATGCACCCTGAAGAATATAGGAGGCCGCGACATGGTCGATAACCTCTGCGCGGCGTTTGCGTGTCGTATCTGCCTCAAGAAGCGCTTTTTCTGCCGCAACGGTGCTGAGGCGTTCGTCCCAGAAACCAATAGGAAGTTCGGTGAGCCGGCCCAGGTTGCGGGCGAAGGAGCGGGTGGATTGGCAGCGGGGGCCCTCGGTGCCGTCCATGTTGCGGGGCAGGCCAAGGACGATACCGCTGATGTCGCGCATCGTGATGATTTCCAAAAGGCGGGCGGCGTCCAGTGTGAACTTCTTGCGCTTTACAGTTTCCAGCGGTGTGGCCACGGCGCCGATGCGGTCGGAAACGGCAACGCCGATGGTCTTGGTGCCCAGGTCCAGCCCCATCAGCGCGTGCATCGGCGGCAGGGCAGCGGCGAAGTCTTCAAAAACATCGTGGATCATTCTGCAAGCCCTGCCTGTGCAGCGATGGTTTCCAGCAGAGCCAGGGCTTCCTGGTCGGCGGCAAAGGCGTCGCGGGCCTCGCCGTAAATCGTGCGGGCGCGGTCGGTGTCGCCAAGGACCGAAAGGGCGCCGATGAGCCGGGCCCATTCTTCGGCCGAGCCGCCTTCGGTTGCCAAACGGTCAGACAGGCGGGTGACCATGCCGCGGATCATCTCCTGCCGGTCTTCAGCGCTCAGCTCGCTGGCGCCGGCCATATCCTCGGCGCTGGGGCCGGGCAGGGCGGGGGCAGTGCTGCCGCCGGGCGCAATCGGGCGGTATTCAACCCCGGCGCGGAAGGCCATTTCCTCGATCTGGCCCTGGATGCCCTTGATCCAGGGGGCGTCTGCCGGGCCTGCCCGCAGGGTTGCGGCCCATTCGCGGTAGGCCAGGTCCGGACGGCCGATCTGGCCCAGCATCAGGCCCCAGTAATAACGGGCGGGCCCGTGTGCGGGATCAATGGCGCGTGCTTTCTGCAGGTCGGTCTGGGCCTCGGGAGAGACATAGCCGCCGGCGGCCATGATCTTCAACTCGGCCAGCTCTGTGAAGTCGCGGGCATTGACCTGACCCTCAGCCAGCCGGATGTAACTGGTTTTGGCAGCATAGGCAGCTTGGAAATTGCCAAGGTTCGCCTCGTGCTGGGCCAGAAGGGCCTGGCCCTGAGCGTCGTCCGCGCGTTCATTAGCAGTCTTGCGCAGCTGCTCCACCAGTGTGACGTATCCTTCTTCGACCTGCGGCTTGGGCAGGGCGGGCACCTCAGCCTCAGCCTCTGCCTGGGAGGGGCGGTTTTCGGCGCGTTGGCCTGCCAGCTGGATTCGGTCCTTCAGGCCCAGGTCGCCATAGCCCGGCGCGCCCAGCTGCCAGTAGATCCCCAGGGTGCCGCCGGTGATCAGCAGCGCTGTCGCTATGCCAAAGACCAGCGACAGGGTTTTGGGCTGTGAGCGTCCTGATTGCGCCTGCTGCAGCTGCGTGTCGGCGGCCAGAATGCGGCGGGAAATTTCGGTGCGGATGCGGTCGGCGTCGCCTGCATTGATGACGCCGCGGGCCAGATCCTTGTCCACCTCGCGCAGTTGCTGGCGGTAGACGCGCAGGTCATAAGCCGCGGCGGGTTCGCCGGTGTTGCGGGCGCGAATAAGGATCATGGCCAGCAGAAAGGCTGCCGAGAACGCGATAAGGGCGGTGACTGTCCAGAAAATCATGCCGTCTCCGAAGTTTGGGTTGCATCTATATGCGGAGGCGGGTGAACAAAAGAGCCAAACTGCCGCGCCCGGACGCCTCGGGTCGGATTGCGACCGTTTCTTATGTCGCAATAACGCAGAAACAGGGCGATAAACGGCACTGGTCTGTTATGCATTTCAGGCATACCCGCTACCAGACACGAACCATCGGATTCGCTCATGAAACGCTATTCAGCTTTTGCCGTCGCGCGGGAAGCCCTGCGCTATCACACCGGATGGGAGCGCGCCTGGCGCTCGCCTGAACCCAAACGCCATTATGATGTTGTCATCGTCGGGGCGGGCGGGCATGGCCTTGCCACTGCCTATTACCTGGGCAAGAATTTCGGCATTACCAATGTCGCAATCATCGAGAAGGGCTGGCTGGGCGGCGGTAACACCGGCCGGAACACCACCATCATCCGCTCGAACTACCTGCAGGACCCGTCCGCTGCGATCTATGAAAAGGCGCGCAGCCTTTATGAGACGATGTCGCAGGATCTGAACTACAACGTGATGTTCAGCCCGCGCGGGGTGATCATGCTGGCCCAGACCGAGCATGAGATCCGCGGCTACAAACGCACCGCGCATGCCAACCTGCAGCAGGGTGTCCCGACTGAGTGGATCACCCCTGAGCGGGTCAAGGAACTGGTGCCGATCATCAACTTGCACGGCCCCCGTTACCCGGTTCTGGGCGGCCTGTGGCAGGAACGCGGCGGCACCGCCCGTCACGATGCGGTGGCCTGGGGCTATGCGCGGGCCTGTTCCGACATGGGCATGGACATCATCCAGCAATGTGAAGTCACCGGTGTGCGCACCGAGAACGGCCGCACCGTGGGTGTCGACACCACCAAGGGCGCGATTGACTGCGACAAGATCGGCATGATCGTGGCGGGTAATGCTTCGGTTCTGGCCGAGCGGGCGGGTTTCCGTCTGCCGATGGAATCTGTTGCCTTGCAGGCGATGGTGTCTGAGCCGATCAAACCCTGCATGGATGTGGTTGTGATGGCCAACACCGTGCACGGCTACATGTCCCAGTCCGACAAGGGCGAGATGGTGATCGGCGGCGGCACTGACGGGTTCAACAACTACACCCAGCGCGGCTCTTTCCACCATATCGAGGAAACCGTGCGGGCCCTGGTCGAAACCTTCCCGATGGTGTCGCGCCTCAAGATGCTGCGCCAGTGGGGCGGCATTGTGGATGTGACCGGCGACCGCTCGCCGATCATCTCGAAAACGCCTGTGCAGAACTGCTTTGTCAACTGCGGCTGGGGCACCGGCGGCTTTAAGTCGATCCCGGGTTCTGGCTGGGCGATGGCGGAACTGATGGCCACCGGCCATTCGCCGCTGACCGAGGAGTTCTCGATGATGCGCTTCAAAGAAGGCAAGTTCATCGACGAGAGCGTCGCTGCGGGGGTGGCACACTGATGCCGCGCGCCGCCGCAAAATTCTTCGAAGAATTTTGCCAAGGATTTTTGAAAATCCTTGGCCCCCAGTTGGAGAGGTCCGCACAATGCTGATCCTTGAATGCCCTTACTGCGGCGTCAAAGCCGAAGAAACCGAACTGGCCGCGGGCGGCGAAGCGCATCTGAAGCGCTTTGGTCCCGGCTCCTCGGATGATGAGTTCCATGACTATCTGTTCATGCGCGAAAACCCCAAAGGCGTTCACTTTGAACGCTGGCGCCATGCCAATGGCTGCGGCAAGTGGTTCCATGCCGCCCGCTGCACCATGACGCTGGAGGTCTTTGGCACCTACACGGCCCAGACCAGCGTGCCGACGCAGGAGATCATGGACAAGATCACCGCAAAACGCCCCGGGTGGACCTGGCGCGAATTCTCGGATGGTCAGAAATGATCCGCCGCCTGACTGAAACACCCGCTTTTCTTTTGAAAGGTCTGCGCACATGAGCACGCGTCTTGCCAAGCACGGCCGGCTGATCGACCGCTCCAAACAGATCGCCTTCACCTTCAACGGCAAAACCATGAAGGGCTTTGCCGGCGATACATTGGCCTCCGCTCTTTTGGCCAACGGCCAGCTGATGATGGGCCGCTCGTTCAAATACCACCGCCCGCGCGGCGTTGTCGCATCCGGTTCGGAAGAACCCAATGCGCTGATGCAGCTGGGCACCGGTGACCGTTACGAGCCGAACCAGCGCGCCACCACAACCGAGCTGTTCTCGGGGCTGTCGGCGAATTCGCAGAACCACTGGCCCAGCCTGGAGTTCGACGTTCTGTCGATCAACAACAAGCTGTCGCGGTTCCTGACGGCTGGCTTTTATTACAAGATGTTCATCCACCCGCGTCCGCTGTGGAAACATGTCTATGAGCCGATCATCCGCAAATCCGCCGGTCTGGGCAATGCGCCTGACGCCGAGCTGAAGGATGCCGACACCTACGAGCACTTCTACTTCTTTGCGGATGTGCTGGTCATTGGCGGCGGCGTTGCCGGCCTGCAGGCGGCCAAGGCGGCTGCAGCCACCGGAGCCAAGGTGCTGGTGATGGAGCAGAACAACCATTGGGGCGGCCGCGCGCCGGTCGACGGCGGCACCATTGACGGTGAAGCGCCTGACGCCTGGATCGCCAAGACCCTGGCCGAGCTGGATGCGATGGACAACGTCACTCTGCGCGACCGCTGCATGGGCTCCGGCGTCTATGACCACGGCTATGCCCTGGGCTATGAGCGCCTGACCGACCACGCGCCGGGCCAGGGCGGTCCGCGCCACCGTCTGTGGCGGGTCCGTGCCGGCCAGATCGTCACCGCAACCGGCGCTATTGAACGGCCGCTGTCCTTTGCGGGCAACGATGTGCCGGGCGTGATGCTGGCCGGTTCGATGCGTGACTATGTGGTGAACTGGGGTGTGAACCCCGGTCAGAAGGTGGTGGTTGCCACCAACAACGACGACGCCTACCGCACCGCTCTGGTGCTGCATGAGGCGGGCGTTGAAGTGGTCCGCGTGGTTGATACTCGCGAAACCGGCGGCGGCGAACTGATGGAAGCTGTTCGCGAGAAGGGTATCCGGGTTGAGCTGGGCCGTGCCATTGCCAAGGTGAAGGACGGCAAATGCGTGACCCAGGTCTCCATCTGCGCCCAGAACGGTGAAGGCGGCGCCCGCGAAGACGTCGAAGCAGACGCAGTTGCCATGTCCGGCGGCTGGTCGCCGGTAGTCCATCTGTGGTCCCACTGCGGCGGCAAGCTGACTTGGGATGACAAAAACGCCAACTTCCGCCCCGATGCCTCGCGTCCGCCGCTGGGCCATGACGGTAACGGCTTTGTGGTTCCGGCCGGTGCCGCAAATGGCGAATTCGGCCTGGGCGCGCTGCTGGAAGACGCGGCTGCGGCTGGCGCCAAAGCGGCTGAGGCTGCCGGCTTCCCGGCGAAATCCGTGGCGGCTGCCAAGGGTGTCTCTGAGAATGAGGCGCAGATGGAAGCGGTCTGGCTTATGCCGGCCAAAGCGGACATCAAACTGCGCATGAAGTCCTGGCTGGACTATCAGAACGACGTCAAGGTCTCCGACGTGCAGCTGGCTGCGCGCGAAGGCTATGAAAGCGTCGAGCACACCAAGCGTTACACCACGCTGGGCATGGCGACCGACCAGGGCAAATTGTCCAACATCAACGGTCTGGCGATCCTTGCGGACGCGCTGAACTCGGAAATCCCGTCGGTGGGCACCACCACCTTCCGTCCGCCGTACCACCCGATCTCGATCGGTGCGATCGCGGGGGAAGCACGGGCCGAGATCTTCCAGCCGGTGCGCAAGACGCCGATCTATGACTGGATGGACAAGAACGGTGCGGATTGGGAACCGGTTGGCCAGTGGCGCCGCCCGTTTGCTATCACCCAGCCCGGTGAGGACCGTCATGCTGCGGTGAACCGCGAGGTGAAGAACACCCGCGAAAACCTCGGCCTGCTGGATGCCTCGACCCTGGGCAAGCTGATTGTCAAAGGGCCGGATGCGGGCAAGTTCCTGGACATGCTCTATACCAACATGATGTCCACACTGAAGGTCGGCAAATGCCGCTATGGCCTGATGTGCTCGGAGAACGGTTTCCTGATCGACGACGGCGTTGTTGCCCGCATCGACGAGGACACCTTCCTGTGCCACACCACCACCGGCGGCGCCGAAAGCATCCATGGCCACATGGAAGAATGGCTGCAGACCGAATGGTGGGACTGGAAAGTCTATGTTGCCAATGTGACCGAGCAGTACGCCCAGGTCGCCGTGGTCGGCCCCAACGCCCGCAAGGTGCTGGAAAAGCTGAACGCAGCAGCGGGCGGCGGTATGGATCTGTCGAAAGAGGCGCTGCCGTTCATGGAATGGCGCGACGGTCAGATCGGCGGCTTTGATGCCCGCGCTTACCGGATCTCCTTCTCGGGCGAGCTGTCTTATGAGATCGCGGTTGCGGCCTCGGAGGGCCAGGCGTTCTGGGATGCGCTGATGGAAGCAGGCAAGGAATTCGGCGTCATGCCTTACGGCACCGAGACCCTGCACATCCTGCGCGCCGAAAAAGGCTTCATCATGATCGGCGACGAGACCGATGGCACCGTGATCCCGCAGGATCTGGGTCTGCATTGGGCGCTGTCGAAGAAGAAGGAAGACTATCTGGGCAAGCGCGCGCAGCTGCGCTCCCACATGGCGGATCCGGACCGCTGGCAGCTGGTTGGCCTGGAAACAGTGGACGGTTCGGTGCTGCCCGACGGCGCCTATGCATTGGGTGAAGGCGTCAACGCCAACGGCCAGCGCAACATGATCGGCCGGGTGACCTCAACCTATCATTCCGCGACCCTGGGCCGCGGTATCGCAATGGGCCTGATCAAGCACGGCACCAAGCGGATGGGCGAAGTGGTCGAATTCCCGGGCACTGACGGCAAGACCTACAAGGCCAAGATCGTTGATCCGGTCTTCTACGACAAGGAAGGAGAAAAGCAGAATGTCTAAGGCTGTTTCCGTACTGAACGGCGCGCAGTTCTCCGGCCTGGCCAAGGTCGAGGACGCAGGCCTGCAGGGCATGATCACCCTGCGCGGCGATCTGGAGTCATCGGTTCTGAAGGCGGCTGTCAAGGCCGCCACCGGCGCCGAAGTTCCGGCCCGGGGGGCTATCACGGTTGCCGAAAACGGTGCCGCTGCCTGGATGTCGCCGGACGAGCTGCTGCTGCTGGTGCCCTATGAGGATGCCGTTGCCAAAACCGCCGAAGTGGCAGAGGCGCTGAAAGGCGAACATGCGCTGGCGGCGAATGTCTCTGACGCCCGTGCCTTTTTCCGCGTGTCGGGCGAAGGCGCGCGCGAGGTGCTGGGCAAAGTGAGCCCGGTGGACTTTGACGCAGCTGCATTCAAGGCAGGCCGGTTCCGCCGCTCGCGCCTGGCGCAGGTGGCAGGCGCCTTCTGGCTGAACGAGGACGGCAGCTTTTACATCGTCTGCTTCCGCTCGGTTGGTGAATATGTATTCAAACTGCTAAGCACAGCGTCGCATCCGCAGTCCAAGGTGGGTGTTTACTAAAGTTTTCACTCGCTTTTTGCTTGTGACGCCATCGCGCGTCATTTACGGTGCCCCGGAGACCTTTCCAGGGCACCTTTTTTATTCTGGCTTGCCAGGAAGCTCGCTTTTTGTATCGATTGCATCTGTTTGAATTTATTGCCTTTCTCTGGCGTGGGGGAGGTTTATTAACGATGTTTCAGGGAGCGGCCGATGAGTCTGCCGGCATGTAGTATTTTAGCACTGGTTCTGACGCTGACCGGGGCGGGCGCTCTGGCGGAAACCAGCTTTCGTTGCAATCTGAAACCGATTTCCGGCGTCACTTGGGTTCCCGGCCGGATTACCGTGCATTTTTCCGATGATTTCACCACTGCAAAGGTCACTGATGCGGCGTTTGGTGTGTCTGTTGCAGCTAAGGTTTCGCAACGCAGCGAGACAACTTATGCGATCAGCTGGTCGTTGCCGGGGCTTGCCGTACTGACGGACAGCGGGCAGGCAAAGCCGCGCTTCAGGGCCGTTCTGAACACCGCCAACCTGAAGATGAGCATTCAATCGACCCGAACAAGCGGCACAAAACAGCCGCCGCGCGGTTCGGGGACCTGCCGCCGGGAGCCGTCTTTGTCACGGCTGGCCCAGAACCACATTGGATGGAACTAAGCGCGTGTACTGACTTGGCGGATTTCTCTGTTCAGGCGGTGCAACTGCAGATTGCCATTGCATTGAAACCGGTATCCTTGCATCACTGCGCTGCATCAAAATTGGACCCATCTGAATGAAACGATATCTAACGGCTGCATCCATTGTGCTGGCAGCAGCGTCCTCCGCAGCAGCGGGAAGTAAAGGCACCACCACATATGACTGCGAGGTCAAGTCGTTTACAAACAAGGGTTGGATTCCCCCAAGAGTCATCGTTGTTGTCGACAATCTGGAACAGACTGCGCAGGTTTATGACGGAATCATTCATACAGTGTACGGCGAACCACAATCTGCTGAAGTGAAGCCGCGGGATGAAAAATCGCTGTTCCTGAATTGGCGTGTGGAAGGTATTCCAGTGGGGAATGTCAATACGACCGCAAAGGCACAGTATTCAGGTATTCTGAACAAGAAAAACAACACGTTGTCGGTGCGTGCGTTGCTCTCCGAGTTTGGCAACGAACCGCGCGGCAGGGGCAAGTGCAAGGTCAAAAAAGGGTAGCCTTGCAGATCTGCCCCGGTTGTTCATTGCAGCCTCGCGCCTTCCAGTAGACGAGGTCCGGATTCCGTGGGGCTGGTCTGCCGGGTTAGGGCTCAGACGGGAAGGCCTCCAGTTCGACGATGAACGTAACAGCCGTGCGCGTAATGGAGCTGTACCTCCTTATTGCCATGGCCGGATGCCGGTCAGGTGGAAATCTGCACATAGACCTTGCGCGGAAATGGGGCCTTGGCTCTTGACCTGATAGCGCGCGCACAGCATGTATCTGCGCAGGAACGCAATCTTTTTTACAGGGGGCCCAAATGGCTTTTGAACTTCCCGATCTTCCTTATGCACACGACGCCCTGGCTGCCAAAGGCATGTCGGCCGAGACCCTGGAATACCACCACGACCTGCACCACAAGGCCTATGTCGATAACGGCAACAAGCTGATTGCCGGCACCGAGTGGGACGGCAAGTCGCTGGAAGAGATCATTAAAGGCACCTATGACGCCGGTTCTGTTGCCCAGAACGGTATCTTCAACAACATCTCGCAGCTGTGGAACCACAACCAGTTCTGGGAAATGATGGGCCCGGGCGCCAGCGCAATGCCGGGCGAGCTGGAAAAGGCGCTGGTCGAGTCGTTCGGCTCGGTTGACGAGTTCAAGTCGCAGTTCTCCGCAGCAGGCGCCGGCCAGTTCGGTTCCGGCTGGGCCTGGCTGGTTAAGAACGCCGACGGGTCGCTGGCAGTGACCAAAACCGAAAACGGCGTCAATCCGCTGTGCTTCAACCAGACCGCATTGCTGGGCTGCGATGTGTGGGAACACTCCTATTACATTGATTTCCGCAACAAGCGTCCGGCTTACCTGACCAACTTCCTGGACAACCTGGTGAACTGGGAAAACGTCGCCTCGCGGATGTAAGTCCTGAGCGGCATGAATTCTTGAGCGCCCGGTCTTCCGACCGGGCGTTTCTTGTTTGGACCGGCGGCTGGCGCGTATTGCGCACGGCCCGCCGGAACTGGGGGAACGGTGATGACAGAGGCAGCCAAGGGCATACTGGCAATGGTCTCGGCCTGCGTGGTCTGGGGGCTGTCGGGGATCTACTACAATGCTCTGTCGCATGTGCCGCCTGAGCAGGTTCTGTCGCACCGGGCTTTGTGGTCGTTTCTGTTTTTTGCCGGCGTGCTGCTGTTTCAGGGCCGGATCGGCGCCTTAACGGCAGCTTTCACCAGCAGGCGGAGCATATTGTTTCTGGTTCTCGCAACGGCGATGATCTCGCTCAACTGGTTTGTGTTCATCTCTTCAGTGCAGACCGGTTACGCCACCGAGGCGAGCCTGGGGTACTATATCTTTCCGTTGCTGAGCGTACTGCTGGGGCGGCTGGTCTTCGGCGAACAGCTGAGCCGGGCGCAGGTCGCGGCTGTCGGGCTGGCGGCGCTGGCGGTTGCGGTGCTGTCCTTCGGGCTGGGGGCAGCGCCCCTGATCCCGCTGGTTCTGGCGATTAGCTTTGCCCTTTATGGCGTTGCGAAGAAACAGATTTTGCTGGGTCCGGTGGTGTCTGTCACCGCCGAAGTGCTGCTGATCCTGCCAGTGGCGCTGGCGGTGATCTGGTTCACCGGCGGCGCAGGTTTTCTGGACGGCACTTCGACCGCTGTGATGCTGGCGTTTTCCGGCATCCTGACCGGGCTGCCGCTGATCCTGTTCAGCTATGCCGCCAAACGGGTGCGGCTGGGGACAGTGGGCGTGCTGCAGTACCTGAACCCGACGCTGCAGTTTCTGGTGGCGGTGCTGATCTTTGCCGAGCCGTTCACCCCCTGGCACAGCGCCGCCTTTGCGCTGATCTGGAGCGCGGTTGCGGTGTTCTCGTTCTCGGCCCTGCGTCAGGAGCGGGCGTCGCGAAGGGCGGCAATGGCCGCCACCGGGGTGTCAGCCCAGATCAGATAATCCGCGGTGTCCTGACCGGCAAAGCCCTGGCCGACGATATGGTCCAGCAGGTCGCGCAGCTTGTCCCAGTAACCAGCGGTGTTCAGGATCACGATGGGCTTGCCGTGCAGGCCCAGCTGGCGCCAGGTGAGCGCCTCGAACAATTCATCCAGCGACCCGGCGCCGCCGGGCAGAACCACCACCGCATCGGCGTTCCACAGCATGACCTTTTTACGTTCATGCATGGTCTCGGTGACAACATAGGTGCTGAGATCGGATTTGCCGACTTCGCGCTTTTCCAGGTGGCCGGGGATCACGCCAAAGGTTTCGCCGCCCGCTGCCTGGGCGGCGCGTGCGACCTCTCCCATCAGTCCGACATCGCCGGCGCCATAGACCAGCCGCATCCCGTTTTCAGCCAGTGCAGTGCCAAGATCCCGGGCGGCTTGAGTATAATCGGGCAGCGCTCCGGCACGGGAGCCGCAATAGACACAGACGGATTTGATGCTCATCGGCCAGCCTTTCCGTGGAATTTCAAAGTGAAACGCAATTGGTGTTTTGACCCGTGATAGCGGGATTGGTAGGTTTGCTCAACTAAGCGGAAGGCAACATTCCGCAAATGCCGAAGGGATCGAAATGGCGGAAGCATCTGGAAGCGGGGGCCTGGGGGCCCTCACAATTGGCGGTATTGCCGGCGTGGCCGTGGTGCTGGGCGGCGTGGTGCTGTTCCAGCTTGGGGTGTTCGGCAGCGGCCAGCCAGGCGGCGGGACGGCGGACGGGCAGGCGGGCAGCCAGGCGGCAAACGGGAGCGGTGCGTTTTTAGGGGATGGCGATGAATCCGGTCAGCCGCTGCAGAACCGGGCACAAACCAAAGCTGAAACTGCGGCTGTTGTTCCAGACACCGGCGGAGCTGAGGCAGAAACAGGTGCGCCGGCAGCGGCCTTGACGGTTGCGGATCCGGAGGCAGGTCCGGAACCGGTGCCGGAGGCGGCTGCGGCAGGGGAACTTGGTGAAACAGCGGTTTCTGAAGGCCAGCCGGAAACGGCCGGAACTGAAACCGAAACATCCTCGGATCAAACTGCCGAAGCAGAGGCGCGGCCGGATGAAATCGCCTTGGCCGAACCCGGCGGCGAGGTACAGGGCACCGGTCAAGCAGCACTGCTGGCGCCGGATGCCAACGAAGGCATCTTTGTTCTGGAAGCCCCCGAGCTGGACCTGGTGCGTGTCGACAACGAGGGCTCTGCGGTGATTGCAGGGCGCGCCCAGGCGGGGGTGCGTATTTCCGTCTTGCTGGACGGCGAAGTGCTGGAGCAGCTGGAAGTGCCTGCGGGCGGTGAATTCGTCTCTCTGACCTCGATCGCACCAAGCACCGATGCACGGGTGGTGTCGCTTCTGGCCGAACATGAAGGGCAGAAAAATGCCTCCGGGGCGACCTTTATCTTGGCGCCGGCCAGCCCGGTTTCGGTCGCGGCGGCGGGCGAGGCCGCCCAATCGGCGCAGGCCGCGGAAACCGGGGCTTCGCGCGTAACGGGTGCGGAACAAGACGTCACAGCGCCTGCGCCGGAACAAGTTGCCACCCTGGACCCTGCAGAGAATGCCCTCGTGGAACAATCCGGGACTGAAGCCCCTGCGGCATCCCTGGATCAACCCGCAAGCTCAGATGCAGGAACGGCGGACGCAGGCGAAGATGTTGCCAGCGCCGGGCAGGCAACAGCCAATGCTGCAGCCGAGGTTCCGTCTGCAGCAGATCCCGCGCCTGCCGTCGAACCCGGAACGCCGCAACCGCAGGGGCAGGCTGTGGCGGTTCTGAGGGCTGACGCGGAGGGCATCGAGGTGGTGCAGCCCGCAATTCCTGCTGACCCAGGGTTGGGTGACGAAGTGGCATTGGATTCAATCAGCTACAATGGCAGCGGCGGGGTTGAGCTGTCGGGACGGGCGCAGCCGCAATCACAGGTGCGGGTCTATGTCGACAACCGGCCGGTGGCCGAGCTGGGCGCCGCGGCAGACGGGCGCTGGAGCGGCCGGCTGGAGGATGTGGCGCCAGGCATTTACACACTGCGCCTGGACGAGGTCGAACCGGCAACCGGCGCTGTGGTCAGCCGTCTGGAAACCCCCTTCAAACGCGAAGCGCCCGAGGCGCTGCCGCAACCGGGCGGCGACGCAACGCCGGAACAGCCAGTGCCATTGGTTCAGGCGGTAACAGTGCAGAAGGGCGATACGCTCTGGGCCATTTCCCAGCAGAAATACGGCAGCGGCTTTCTGTATGTCCGGGTCTTTGAGGCCAACCGCGGCGCGATCCGAAATCCCGACCTGATTTATCCGGGGCAAGTCTTTACTGTTCCGGAGTAACGCCAGAGAACCGCGCCCCTGCGGCGCGTTTTTCCTGTCCGCCCCTCGCAAATCCGTGAACAGGTGAATATCTGAAGGGGTCAAGCCAGGAACCGCCATGACCCAGACAGACCAGGCCGCCGTGCCGTTGCAAGCCGACACCGCCGAAGACGAACGCCGCTCCGGCCTGCGCACTTTGCGCAGGGTGGGACCGTATCTGTGGCCCAAGGATAACCGCGCCGTGAAGGTCCGGGTGGTGCTGGCACTTGCGGTGCTGGTCCTGGCCAAGCTGATCGCGGTTTACACACCGATGCTGTACAAGGACGCGGTCGACAGCCTCGCCGGGAAGGGGGTGCCGCCGCTGGCTTTGGGCGCCGTCGGGCTGACGGTGGCCTATGGCATGTCGCGGGTCCTGACCACTGGCTTTCAACAGCTGCGTGATGCAATCTTTGCCCCGGTCGGGCAGCGCGCCCTGCGGCGTTTGGCGCTGGAGACCTTTACCCATATCCATCGGTTGTCGATGCGCTATCACATCACCCGCAAGACCGGGGGCCTCAGCCGGATCATCGAGCGCGGGGTGAAAGGCGTCGAATTCCTGCTGCGGTTCATGCTGTTTTCCATCGGACCGCTGATCCTGGAGCTGACGCTGGTGGCGGTGATCCTGACGGTGCTGTTCGACGCTTGGTATCTGGCGGTCGTGGCCGGCACCATTGCTTTGTATGTCTGGTTCACCTTTGCGGTGACCGAATGGCGGGTAAAACTGCGCCGCGAGATGAACAAGCAGGACACCGACGCCAATCAAAAAGCCATCGACAGCCTGCTGAACTACGAGACGGTCAAGTATTTCGTCGCCGAAGAGCGCGAGGCGGCGCGTTATGACGGGGCGATGCGGGGCTATGCGCAGGCGGCGCTGAAAACAGCTTATTCGCTGGCAGCCCTGAATTTCGGCCAGAGTATGATTATCACTGCGGGCCTTATCGGTGTCATGGTGATGGCCGCGATCGGCGTGGAGCGGGGGGCGCTGACGGTCGGCGATTTTGTCATGGTCAACGCCTATATGATCCAGATCACCGTGCCGCTGAACTTCCTTGGCACTGTTTACCGCGAAATCCGCCAAAGCCTGGTGGACATGGGCGAGATGTTCGATCTTCTGGAGCAACCGGCCGATGTGAGCGACCGTCCCGGAGCTGGCGAGCTGCAGGTCAATGGCGGCCGGATCACGCTGGAGGATGTGCGGTTCTCCTATGATGCCGGGCGGGAGATCCTGAAAGGTGTCTCGCTGGAGGCAGAGCCCGGGCAGACGGTGGCAATTGTCGGCTCTACCGGATCAGGAAAATCGACCATCGGACGGCTGTTGTTCCGCTTTTACGACGTCACCGGCGGCGCGCTGAAGATCGACGGGCAAGACGTGCGGGATGTAAGTCAGAAAAGCCTGCACCACGCGATTGGTGTGGTGCCGCAGGACACCGTGCTGTTCAACGACACGGTCCGTTACAACATCGCCTATGGCCGCGACGGGGCCACTCAGGCCGACGTGGAGCAAGCGGCGCGCGACGCGCAAATCCATGACTTCATCGCAGCCCTGCCAGAGGGTTACGGCACCCAGGTTGGTGAGCGCGGACTGAAACTGTCGGGCGGCGAAAAGCAGCGGGTTGGCATTGCCCGCACATTGCTGAAGAACCCGCCGGTGCTGCTGCTGGACGAGGCAACCTCGGCGCTGGACACCGACACAGAGCAGGAGATCAAGGAAGCGCTGGCGCGGGCCGGGCAGGGGCGCACGGTGATCACCATTGCCCACCGCCTGTCAACCATTGCTGAAGCGGACCGGATTGTGGTGCTGGAACAGGGGGAAATTTCCGAGACCGGCACGCATGACGAACTGCTGGCGCAGGATGGCCGCTATGCCCGGCTGTGGCAGCGCCAGCAGGCGGAAAAGGACACGGCCTGACGGCAAGCTGCGGACAGGGCAGCGAAGGCAAATCGCTCATGGAAAAAGGCCGGTTCAGCAACCGGCCTTTCCTGTTTCGTGCAGTGTAAAACCGGACCTAGAAATCGTCCCAGCTTGCGTTTGCTGCTTTGGCAGGCATCGGAACTGCTGAATCGAATTCGATATCTTCACCATGTGCGCTGGGACCTGCCGGCGCCGTGTCTGCGAATGTGCTGGGCGCGGCCGGGGCGGCCAGTCCGGCAATTTTGAATTGAGCCACAACCTCTGCCAGCTTACCCGCATCGGTGTGCAGCAAGTGGCCGGCAGCGGTGGCTTCTTCCACCATGGCGGCATTTTGCTGGGTGACTTGATCCAGCTGACTGACGCCGGTGTTGATCTCGCTCAGGCCGGTCGACTGCTCGGCAGCGCCTTCGGCAATGTTGGACACCAGTTCCGAAACAGTGTTGACGCGGCCCACGATGCTGGTCAGCGCCACGCCGGTTTCACCAACCAGATCGACCCCTTGTTTCACATGTTTGGAGCTGTCGCCGATCAGTGTCTTGATTTCGGTTGCCGCATCAGCAGAGCGCTGAGCCAAAGCCCGGACTTCGGACGCGACAACGGCAAAACCCTTGCCGGCTTCCCCGGCTCGGGCGGCCTCGACACCTGCATTCAGGGCCAGAAGATTGGTCTGGAAAGCGATATCGTCGATGACCGAGATGATCTGTGAGATCTTGACCGACGACTGCTCGATCTCGTTCATTGCGGCAACCGCGTTTCGCACCACTTCGCTGCTGCCTTCGGCCTCCTGGCGGGCTTCCTGCATCGTGTTCTCGACGTCGCGGGCACCCTCGGCTGAGGATTTTACCGAAGAGGTCAGCTGTTCCAGCGCGGCAGCGGTTTCTTCCAGCGTGGCGGCCTGGCTTTCTGTGCGGTTCGACAAATCATCCGAGGCGGTGCTGATTTCGGTTGCGCCGTTGTGGATGCTGCTGGTGGCCGAGATCACCTGTGTGATGGTTTCCTTCAGCGTTGATACTGTGGTGTTGAAGCTTTGGCGCAGCTGATCATATTCTTCCGGGAACGCCTCGACGATGGTGCATTCGAGATCGCGGTTGGAGAGGCGGGCAAGATTGTCTTCAAGCTTGCCGACGACGGCACCGCGGTCGGCAATGCGGCTGGCCTCGATGGAGGCGAGTTTGTCTTCGCCTTCCGCTAGCGCAGCACGGGTTTGTTCCATTGCGCGGCTGAGCTTGCCGACTTCGGTCTTGGACTGCAGATACGCCGGCTCAAAATCAAACTCCTTGCGGGAGAGTCTGTCCAGGTCGGCCTGCAGGGCGCCGAACTGCTTGGTGAAGGCCATGATCAGGCGCAGACCGATGGTGCCGCTGACAACCAGCGACACGGCGACCGCAACCAGGGTGAGGATCAGCGCCTGGCGGGCATTGCTTGCTTCCTCAACTGTGAGGGCAATCATTGCACCGGTGACAGTGTTTTCCACATCCCTGAGAGAGCTGACCCAGCGGGTTGCCCGGTCAAACCAGTTTTGCGACGTGTACCCTGGTGCCGGGTTGCCCGGGCCTGCATCCAGAACTTCGGTGCGGATGCCTGGCAGCCCGGTTGCCTCCAGGCCCCCACGGATACCCAGCTCCGGCATCAACCCGTCAAAGGCAAGGTTTGCGATGTCGAGAAGCTGTTTCTCCACTGCTGTGGTTTCGGTGAACCAGCGGTAGAGGTTCAAATTGAAACTGCCCGCGCCAAAGCCGGATGCCCCCGCAGCCCGTTGCTGGCCTGCAGCTTCCTTGGCGTAGGCCAGGCTGACCAGGCCGGCGCTGTATTGCACCACTTGTGCGTTCTTCATTTGCAGCAGCTGTGCGCTGGTATCCCGCAGAAGGCTGGCAATCATTGCGGAATAGCGCGCGCCCATCTGACCCGGTGTCAATGTCTGAGCGGTGACGGAGTCACGCAGTGCGGCAAGTTGCTCCAAATGCTTCAGCGTGGAGGCTGCTGTCTGCGGCACATTTTGCGCCGCCCCGTCCACCTCGGCTCTGGTGCTGTTCAGGTCAGCTGCACCGGATTGGTTGTCCGAGGACAGATAAACTGCGGACAGGCCGCGCTCAACCTGCAGGAAGTGGATGACCTTCATCAATGCAACGGATTCGCTGGTCTGTGACCGCGAGGATTGCGCATTTTGGTAACGGTCCCAATCCGACAGAGCCTTAAAGCTTCCGATACCGGCGAGCGCGATGAATGGGATAGCGATAAGTGCCAGGATTTGCGATCGTAATGACATTTCATTTCCTCAACAAAAAAACACGTAAAGCGGGAGGCGATTCCGCTTTAATACACCTATGACATGTGGTGAATAAGATTTTGTGAACTGCGGGAGGGACGAGGTTTCTGCAGCTAAACAGACGCTTTCCGATGGAAGCCTGGCTGCAACTGTTCCATTGGCCAAACCGCAGCAGGCCGGGCCAATCTGGCGCCTAGTTGCCAGTCCCGGCAAGTACTGAAAGGGTGCGAACGATGCGGGCGTGGTCATGACCTAGATGGTGGCCGCCCTCAAATACCACCTGCTGCCGCCCAGGCAGGCTGGAAGCCGGGCAGGCGCTGACGGTCTCATTGCGGCCATACAGGCATAAAATCCGCGCAGGCGGCAGGCTGGCGGCCAAGGCGTCAATGGCCGGGGCCACCTCAACCGAGCCGGTCTTCCGGCCCAGCCACCCGCCCACAACGATTTCAAAACCGGTGTGCGTCTCCGGTGCAATCAGGCCGACACCTGCCAGCCGTGCCCGGAAACGCTCCGGCAGCTCAGCGGCGGCGAAGGGCAGGGTGTTGGCGCCAAGCGAGAACCCCAGCAGCAGCACCTTGTCCCGCCCGAAAACAGTGCGGTAATGCGCGTCTATGCGGACAAGATCCGCGGCGATCTGTTCCGGGCGTTTCTCCTGCCACATGTAACGCAGGCTGGAGATGCCGGCCACCGGAATGCCCTGTGCTGCCAGCCGGTCGGACACCTGTTCGTCAAAATTGGCCCAGCCGCCGTCGCCGGACAGAAAGATGGCGTAGGTGCCGCTGGCAGGCGCATCCGCGTCCTGGTGAATAGTAAGAGGCAGACCGTCCAAGCCGGAGCCTGCGGCGGCGGTCTGCGTGTCAAAGGCGTGATCGGTGCCCGCAAGGCGCAGGTAGCTTTGATAAAACGCGCGGCGCGGATCGGGTTCTGGATCGACCACGGTGGCGCCGGCAATACCGCTGGCGGCGGAGACGGTTCCCGGCTGCGCGATGTCCAACCATCGCACCGGGGCTTTTCCCGCCTGCGCGTCTGTCAGCGCGTTGCCTGCGCAAAGCAGAGGGGACGCGTCGAAGTGCACGGTGACCAGCCCCTTGAAGCTGTTGGGTGCGGTGCCTGCGGCATGGAGGGCGATGGCCGCGCCCTCGCCATAGCCGGACAGAACCGGAGTGCGGGCCAGGGCGCCCAGCTGCTGCTGGGTGCGGCGGGCGAGGCCGGACAAAAGCGGTGCGGCAGCAGCACAATCTCCGCCCGCCTGCGACAGCAGCGCCCGCCCGTCCACGCCGATAACCAGGGTATGCATGTCCGACAGGCGCTGCGCCCGGGCGGCTAGCTCTTTGCTCCAGCCTTCGGCGCCGGTGATGATCAGCGCTGTCGAGCGGGCCTCCTTGCCGTCCGGAGCTATTACCGCGGATGGCTGCAGCCCGCGCGCATCCGGTTGTCCGGGACAGGTGCCGGCGGTGAGAAACAACAGGGCCGCGGCCCAGGCGAACCCTTTCCGGAGATCAAGTTGCCGTGCCATGTGCTGCCTTCCGGGACTTATCCTCGTCTACCGGCAGAATATGCATAACTTTCCTGCGGAACCGTGAACCGCGCCGGGGCCTTGCCAGGCAGAAGTTTACGCTGGGGAAGCCCTAAGCAGCTTTCCCCATTGACCGGTAAAGCGACGTACCTAAAGTGCTGTCATTCCGGGATCAGCGGCACGGGCGCCGGCTGACCTGATCGAAAGGACAATCAGATGAAGACCCTTCTACCTGCCGCCGCCGCGGCTGCCCTCCTGGCTTTTCAGGCTCCTGCCTTTGCCGAGGACCTGGAATTCCTGCTGATCAATGACAGCAGCGCCGATTTGGTTGAGTTCAATGTATCCCCGGCGTCTTCCAGCGATTGGGAAGACAATCTGATGGATGGCGGTTATCTGGCGCCTGGTTATGAGATCGGTGTGGTGATTGCCGACGGTGCAACCACCTGCGTCTACGACATCCGCGGCAGCTTTGATGATGGATCCGAAGCAGAAGACTTTGGTCTCGATCTGTGTGATCTGGGTGAATACACCTTTACCGACTGATCCAGGCAATGGCTGGGCGCGCCCCGGCTGCTGCAAAGAAAAGCCCCGCCGGAGCGGGGCTTTTTTTGCGGCCGGTTATTCGGCTGCGCGCAGGCGGCCCTGCGGTGCGGGCGGTTCGGGTTCTCCCTCCTCCGCTGGGGCTTCAATCGTTTCGGGGGCCGCGCTTTCGACCCACTGGATTTCCGTCGTCGGCAGCTGGCGCGCCTTTTTGAACAGGCGCGAGTCCTGCGCGATGCGGCTGGAGCGGCCGCGGGTGATCCGCGACAGCGCCCGGCCCAAGGCGCGCATGTAGGTGGCGAACCACACCCGGATGGCCAGCAGCGAGGGGGTGACCACCAAGGTCAGCACCGTGGCGATGCCCAGGCCGAATACCACAGCGGTTGCCAGCTGTTTCCACCACAGCGCAGTGGGGCTGTCGATCGAGTAGCCGCCGTCGATGAAGTCCAGGCTGACGCCGAACATCATCGGGGTAAGGCCGGCCATCGTGGTGATGGTGGTCAGCAGCACCGGACGGATACGCGCCTCGGCAGTGCGGATGATCGCCTCGATCCGCGGCATCTGCTGGGCGAACTCCTGATAGGTGTCGATCAGCACGATGTTGTTGTTCACCACAATCCCCGCCAGCGCCACGATGCCGGTGCCGGTCATGATGATCGAGAACGGCTGCTGCATTACCATCATGCCGATCAGCACCCCGGTAGTGGACAGAACCACCGCCAGCAGCACCAGCGCCGCGTTGTAGAAGCTGTTGAACTGGGCCAGCAGGATCACGAACATCAGCGCCAGCGCGCCGGCAAACGCCTTGGACAGGAAGGCGCCGGATTCCTCCTGCTCCTCCTGGTCGCCGGTCCATTCCCAGCCGATACCGCGCGGCAGCGGGTCGCTTTCCAGCCACTCGGTAATCACGGCGATCCGCTCGTTCGGGTTCACCGGGCTGACCCTGGCACCATCCTCAAGTGCTGCCTTCAGCGCCTCAAGGCTTTCGGCACCCGTCAGCTGGACCAGCTGCAGGATCTTGCCGTTGGGCGAGACGACGGTTTCTCCGGTAGCCTGCGTGCCTTCGGGCAGGTCCTTGAGCAGCGCCAAGCGGGTCATTTCGCCGGTATCCGGATCTTCGATCACAGCCTTGCTCAGACCCGCGTCCACGTCGGCCTTCACGTCATAGTAGCGCTCCTGGCCGATGCGGTTGATCTGGGCCAGTTTCGGCACCGGCTGGCGGGTGATGAAATTGGACAGCGGCACCAGCCCGTCGGCAGTGCGGACCTTGAGGTTATCGAGCGTTGACAGCACCCGGTCCTGCTCCGGCAGGCGGACGCGGATGTCGATTTCTTCGTCCGAGCTGTCCATCCGCATGTCGCCCAGCAGCACGCCGCGTGTCACAAGCTGCACCATCGCACCAACGGTTGCCACATCGGCGCCGTAGCGGCCGGCCTTTGTCACATCGACGTCGATCTGCCAGTCAATGCCGGGCAGCGGCAGGCTGTCTTCGATCAGGATCAGTCCGGGAGTGTTTTCAAAATGCTCCCGTGCGGCCAGGGTGGCGGAAGTCAGATCCTCCCAGCCGTCACCGCGCAGGCGCAGGTGCACTGGTTTGCCGGAGGCCGGACCTTGCGCCAGAGCGCGGACCTCAACTTCGAACCCGGGCAGCTTGACCATTTCGGCGTTCAGCTCATCCAGAACCGTGTTGCCGTCGTATTCCTCGGCAATGAGTTCCTTTTCAAAACCCAGATATTTGCTCAGCAACCCGCCGAACCAGCCGTCCAGCGGCTCGCTGTCGGTGGGGCGGTCTTCCCAGGGGATGATCTCGAACTGGACCTGGCCGATGGTGTCGGGCGGCAGCTGCGCACCGGAGCTGTCGGTGTTCAACCCGCCGTCGCCGGCAAAGGAAAAGACGTTGATCACCGCGTGGTGCTGCAGGATGATGTCTTCGGCGGCGCGGACCATTTCGTCCTTTTCCAGCAACGAGATGTTGCCGCGGGCGCGGACGTAGGCGGTGGCTTGCTCCGGTTCTGAATCCACGAAGAATTCAACGCCGAGGTTGTTTTCGCCAAAGGTTTTGAACACCGTCATGATGGAAAATGCCACCACGGCGATGGTCACGATGGGCATTACCGGGTTGCCGGCGATGAATTTGATCACATGGCCGAAAGGCGTGTGGTGGTAACCGGGGGTAACCTCTTTCTGCTCGCGCTCGATCTTGACCGCACTCAGGGTGATGGAGGCGGCAAAGGAGGCAAGCGTAAAGACCAGCCCGCCAAACAGCACGCCGCCCAATCCGCCGGCCCCGCCGCCCAGAAGGTAGGACGGGTTCAGCATCTGCATAGCACCTGCAAACATACCCCACATGGCGACAGGCACCAAAGCGGCGCGCAGCCACCAGGGCGCGACCATGCGCAGCGCGCGGGAGGCGCCCTCAAACGTGCGGCTGATGCGGCCGGTGACGCCGCCCATGACAGGCAGGTAGATCAGCGCCACCACCAGCGAGGCCGACAGCACGAAGATCATGGTGACCGGCAGCATGCCCATGAATTCACCGGGCACACCGGGCCAGAACAGCAGGGGCAGAAAGGCACAGAGCGTGGTCGCGGTGGAAGACACCACCGGCCAGAACATCCGCTGCGCCGCCTCGACATAGGCGTGCATCGGGCCGGTGCCTTCCTTAATGCGTTTGTCGGCGTATTCCACGATGACAATGGCGCCATCCACCAGCATGCCCACGGCAAGGATCAGGCCGAACATCACCATGTTGGAAATGGTGACGCCCATCAGCGCCAGGAAGGCAAAGCACAAGAGGAACGAGGTCGGGATCGCAAAGCCGACCAGCAGTGCTGCGCGGCTGCCAAGTGCGGACAGAACAACGATCATCACCAGCGCCACGGCGGTCAGAACCGAGCCTTCAAGCTGGCTGACCATCGAGCCGACAACGCGGCTTTGGTCGTTGGAGGTGCCGACTTCAACCGCGGCCTGCAGTTCCGGCGGCCATTTGGATTTGGAGGCTTCCAGCGTCTCTTTCACCAGGTTGACGGTGTCGATAACGTTGTAGCCCTTGCGCTTGACCACCTGCAGCGCCACGGTGTCGCCGCCGTTAAACCGGGCAGTGCCGACCCTGTCCTCGAAGGTGAAATTGATCTGCGCCAGCTCCCCAAGGGTTACCACACGGTCGCCGTTGGTTTTGACCGGCAGCTGATAGATATCCTTCACCTCATCGAACGAGGAGGGGATCTTGACGGCAAAAGTGCCCTGTGCGGTTTCCACTTCACCCGCCGCAATCAGCTGGTTGTTGTTCTGGACAACATTGATCAGCTCAAGTGCCGTGACGTTATAGGCCTCCAGCCGCAGCGGGTCGATCAGCACCTCGACCATTTCGTCGCGGTTGCCGGCGATCCCGGCTTCCAGCACGGCGTCCAAGGCTTCAAGATCGTCCTGCAAGTCTTTGGCAATGCGCGCCATCGTGCGTTCCGGAACGGCGCCGGTCAGGTTTACGATGACAATCGGGAATTCCGAGAAGTTGATCTCGGTGATCGAGTATTTCTCGGCGCCTTCGGGAAACTCTGCCTCGGCCTTGTCCATGGCGTCGCGCACGTCGGCCATGATCGCGGTCTTGTCCCAGCCGAAATCAAACTCCAGCGCCACACCGGCATAGCCTTCGGCGGCGGTGGAGGTCATCTTGTCCAGCCCGTCAAGGTCGGCCAGCTCGGTCTCCATCACCTTGACCATCAGGGATTCGGAATCTTCGGCGGAAATGCCGGGGAAGGGGACCGAGATGAACAGGGCGGGGATTTCGATATCCGGCTCGCCCTCTTTGGGCAGCATTGAATAGGCGACGCCGCCGACAAGCAGCGAGATTGCTATAAAGGCCAGGACCATCCGGGCACGGCCGGCAGCCCAATCGACAATGCCAATCACTGTTCAGTCTCCCGGTAGGTGGCCGCCACGGCGACGCCTTCGGTCACAAAATCCTGCCCCACCACGATCACATCCGCGGTTTCGGGCAGGCCGCCGAGCCAAACGCCGTCGGCCTCATCCCTGAGCAGTTGCACGGGGTAGAATACCACGGTGCTGTCGGAACCGACAACACGCACACCCAGCTTGCCTTCGTTGTTCAGCGTCAGCGCCGATTGCGGCAGCTTATGCGCAAGCCGGCCGGCCGACGAAATCGCGATATCCGCCGTTTGGCCGTCCCGGATGCTGAGATCCGGGTTGGGAACGGTGATTTCCACCTCAAACGTGCGGGTGTTCGGGTCGGCAGAACGGCTGAGGAATGTGACTTCCCCTTGCACCTGCTGGCCGGTTGCCAGCTCGGCGCCTGCCGTGGCGCCCAGGGTCACTTTGTTCACCTCGGCCTCGGGCACGTAGCCAACCAGCTTGATGGTGTCGAGCTGGATCACGGTCCCGCACAGGCTGCCAGGCTGCAGCAGGCTGCCAAGCTCGGCGGTGTCGCTTTCCAGCAGGCCGTCAAACGGCGCGGTGATGGTCAGATGGCTGAGTTCTTTTTCTGCAGTAGCCACGGCAGCCAGTGCCGTCCGCTCTGCGGCCTCGGAGGAAGCCAGCCGGGTTTCCGAAGCGTATCCGCCCTGGGACAGCTTAGAGGAGGCGGTCAGGTTGATCCGGGCTTCTTTCAGCTGGGCCTGCGCCTGCAGCAGCATGGCCGGGCGGGTGCCGGGGTCCAGCTCGCACAAGAGGTCGCCCTTCTTAACATGCGACCCTTTGCGCAGAGGTTCGGAAATCACAGTCGAGGTGATTTCGGCCCGGACTTCGACCTGGCGGATTGCCTGGGTCTGGCCGCGCAGGATGACCGCGCTGCCAATGGTGCGCGCCTTGCTTTGCAGCGCCACCACGCCAACGCGCGTGTCCGCGGCCTGGGTCAGCGCCTGGCCGTCATCAATGCCGGTTTCGGCCTCGGCTGCCTCCGGTGCATTCTCGCCGCGGGCAAAGGCCATCAGATCGTCGCGCTCAATCACCACCAGATAGAGGCCGGCCGTCACAGCCACTGCAGTCAGCATCGGAATGATACGCATATCGGGTCTTCCTGTTTCTTGTCTGGTCCCGGGTGCAAAATGAGCCATAGCCAGAATACGGCGGGGCCTGCTCACAACGGGAGTCGCGCGTATGGATAAGCCTGATATAGGAGATGTCCATTCTAAACTAAGTGGTTTAGTTCACATTTCTTGCTTTTCTGGCGTAATTGCCGGCGTTTCTGGTGCAAACGGGCCACTTGGCTTGGGCTTTGAGCCGGGTTAAGAGGGGCGCAACGCATTCAATACCGGTTCGGGCGGAACGTCCGGGCCGCGCATATCAGGGGCTTTTCATGAGCGATACCGACAGCTTTATCGACGAGGTGACCGAAGAGGTCCGCCGTGACCGGCTTTTCCTGATGCTGAAGCGCTACGGCTGGATCGGCGGTGCTGTGGTGGCGCTGATCGTCGGCGGCGCGGCGTTCCGAGAGTACAGCAAAGCACAGGACCAGGCGGCGGCCGAAGCGCTGGGGGATGCGATCACCGCGGCGCTGGAGATTGACGGCAGCGGCAGCCGGTCCGAAGCGCTGGCTGCAGTTTCAGCCGAAAGCGCAGGCGGCGCGGCTATTCTGAAGATGCTTGAAGCCGGTGCGCTGGCGGACGCGGGTAACACCGCCGAGGCCGTGGCGCGGCTGGAAGCCGTGGCGGTCAATGGCGAGCTGCCGCTGATTTACCGCCATATTGCCAGCTTTAAGGCGCTGGCCCTGCAGTCCGGAACCCTGAGTGCCGGCGACCGCCGCCTGCAATATGAGGCGCTGGCCCAGCCGGGCGCGCCGCTGGCGCTGCTGGCCTCGGAACAGCTGGCGCTTTTGGAGATTGAAGAGGGCAACAGCGCTGCCGCAATCACCCGGCTTCGCGGGATTGCGGCGGATGCGGCTGTGAGTGCGGACTTGAAAGAACGGGCAACTCAGGTGATTGTGGCGCTTGGCGGCTCCGTTGAGGATGCCTCTGCGCCTGAGGGGTAAGGCGCTCCGCGGATGGGAACTTGCGGAACACGAACGGCAGACAGGGCAGGGCAATGACAAAAAACTTAACTTTCTCCCGGGCACGGGCATTTTTGTGCGGCACCGCAGCGGTGGCAATTCTGGCCGCCTGTTCCGAGGAGGAGATCATCCTGCGCGGCGAACGCGAGGACATCCGTCCAGAGGCCGCAATTGAGGTGGTTAATCAATCCCGCGCGATTTCCTTGCCCAAACAGGTGGCGAATGCAAGCTGGGCCCAGGGCCATGGCGCCGAGGCCACCCGCACATCGCATCCGGCGCTGTCGGCCGCGCCGCAGCGGATCTGGTCCGCGTCCATCGGAGACGGCGATGGGCGGCGCCAGCGTATCACCGCAACACCGGTTGTCGGCGGCGGGCGCATTTACGCGCTGGACAGCGCAGCACAGGTCTCGGCGGTATCGCAGCAGGGCCAGGTGTTGTGGCGCAGCACGCTGATCCCGGCAGCAGATGACGAGGGCCAGGCAACCGGTGGCGGTTTGGCCTATGACGATGGCGTGCTCTACATCTCCTCGGGCTATGGCGTGCTCACGGCGTTGAACGCCGCCGACGGCAGCCTGATCTGGCGCCAGGAGCTGGACGCCACCGGATCCGGCCAGCCGCGGGTCAGCGGC
The DNA here is from genome assembly GCF_021654205.1 of Leisingera sp. MMG026. NCBI lineage: Bacteria > Pseudomonadati > Pseudomonadota > Alphaproteobacteria > Rhodobacterales > Roseobacteraceae > Leisingera > Leisingera sp. MMG026. Next base: position 94,008 of record NZ_JAKFZM010000015.1, read on the forward strand.
GGGCTGGTCTATCTGGTGGCTGGCGATGACACCGGCTGGGCGGTCAAGACCAAGGACGGCCGCATCGCCTGGCAGATCGAAGCCTCGCCCTCGGCGTCGAATATCCTTGGCGCGCCTGCGCCTGTGGTGACCAACGATCTGGCGGTTTTTGCCTTTGGGTCCGGCGATCTGATCGCCACCTTCCGCCGCGGCGGTTTGCGGCGCTGGAGCGCGTCCGTCTCCGGTCAGCGCACTGGTCAGACCCTGTCGCGGATCAGCGATGTGACCGGTGCACCGGTGGTTTCGGGCAAGCGCCTTTACGCAGGCAACAACTCGGGCCGCACCGTTGCGATCGATCTGGACTCCGGTGACCGGCTGTGGACCGCGCGCGAAGGTGCTTCTGGAACCGCATGGCCCGCGGGCGGCAGCCTGTTCCAGGTCAGCGACCAGAACCGGCTGCTGCGTCTGGACGGCGGCAGCGGCGAGGTGGTCTGGGCAGTGGATCTGCCTGGGTTTCTGAAGGACAAGCCCGGCAAGCGCGGCCGGATCCATGTGCATTACGGCCCCGTTCTGGCGGGCGGGCAGATCATTGTCGCCTCCAACGACGGCCTGCTGCGGTTCTTCAACCCGCAGGACGGCAGCCTGACCCGAACCATTGAAGTGCCGGGCGGCGCCACCACCGCGCCGGTTGTTGCAGGGCGGACGCTTTACGTGGTTTCCTCCAAGGGTGAATTGCTGGCATACCGCTGATCCGTGTTTCCGGGTGGCGGATGCCGCCCGGATGCGTTATGAGCCGCGTCTGAATCGCAGAAAGCTGGTCTGATGTCCTTTACCCTCGCCATCGTGGGCCGTCCCAATGTGGGCAAGTCCACCCTGTTCAACCGCCTAGTGGGCAAAAAACTGGCTCTGGTCGACGACCAGCCGGGTGTCACGCGCGATTTGCGCGAGGGCGAGGCGCGGCTGGGCGATTTGCGGTTCACGGTGATTGATACCGCGGGTCTGGAAGATGCCACTGACAATTCGCTCGAGGGCCGCATGCGCCGCCTGACCGAGCGGGCGGTGGATATGGCCGATATCTGCATGTTCATGATCGACGCGCGCACCGGCGTGACACCGACGGATGAGCTGTTTGCCGACATCCTGCGCCGCAAATCCGCCCACGTGATCCTGGTCGCCAACAAGGCCGAAGGCAATGCCGCCGAAGCCGGTGTGCTGGAGGCCTACAGCCTTGGTCTGGGCGAGCCCTTGCGCTTGTCCGGGGAGCATGGCGAAGGGATGCCTGATCTGTATTCAGTCCTGATGCCGCTGGCAGAGAAGTTTGAATCCGAGGCGGTGGATCATTCGCCGGTCACCGATGTGGTGCTGGACGAGGAAATCGGTGAGGACGAGGTTGAGAGCATCCCCGAGCCGACCGATGCCAAGCCGCTGCAGGTTGCTGTTGTGGGCCGCCCCAACGCCGGCAAGTCGACGCTGATCAACAAGATCCTGGGCGAGGACCGGCTGCTGACCGGACCCGAGGCAGGCATCACCCGCGATGCGATCTCGCTGCGGATGAACTGGAACGGCGTGCCGATGCGGGTGTTTGACACGGCCGGTATGCGCAAAAAAGCCAAGGTGCAGGAAAAGCTGGAAAAGCTGTCCGTTTCCGATGGCCTGCGCGCGGTGAAATTCGCCGAAGTCGTTGTGGTTTTGCTGGATGCGGATATCCCGTTCGAGCAGCAGGACCTGCGGATTGCCGACCTGGCCGAGCGCGAGGGCCGCTCGGTTGTGGTTGCAGTCAACAAATGGGACATCGAAGACAACAAGCAGGAAAAGCTGCGCGATCTGAAGGAAGCCTTCGGCCGCCTGCTGCCGCAGCTGCGCGGCGCGCCATTGGTTACGGTTTCGGCCAAGACAGGCAAAGGGCTGGACCGGCTGCATGACGCGATCATGCGCGCCTATACTGTGTGGAACCGCCGGGTGCCGACCGCGGCGCTGAACCGCTGGCTGGTTGGCATGCTGGAACAGCACCCGCCGCCAGCACCGCAGGGCAAGCGGATCAAGCTGCGTTACATGACCCAGGCCAAAAGCCGCCCGCCGGGGTTTGTGGTGATGTGCTCGCATCCCGATAAGCTGCCGGAAAGCTATAACCGGTATCTGGTCAACGGCCTGCGTGAAGATTTCGATATGCCCGGCACCCCGATCCGGTTGTATATGCGCGGCCAGGGCGACAAGAACCCCTACAAGGGCAAGCGCGCCAAGAATGCCGGCGCTTTGGCCAAGCATTTGAATAAGCGCGGCGGCGGATCCAGCTAGGGCAGGGCGATCCCGCCCGGCCTGCGGCATTTCTAAAAAATACCTAGGCCCGTTGGGCCCGGCGCCGCCCTGACGGGCGGCGCTTTTGCGTTGCGCGGGGCTGAGCGGCCTTTTGCCTGCCTCATGCGGGGCTTCGCTGCTCTGTGTTTTCTTCGCAGCTGCAGATTGATACCTTTCAAGTTGAATGGATTATCCGGTGGTAACCTTGTTTTTGCACAAGGCGGAGTTATCTGGAAATTTACTTTGGACGGGATGCGCGTTTTGCACAGCTGTCACGCATCGGCTTTAGGGACGGGTTCATGGATCTGAGGACACATACGCGTCAATTCACACAACAGGACAACCGGCTGGCGTCGCTCAGCTATTTTGGAACATTTGCGGTCTACTTTGCGGCGCTTACCGTGGCCATCGCCTATGCGGACCAGTGGTTTGCGATGCTGCCGGCAGGTGTGGTTTTTGCCTTTGCCGCAGTGCGGTTGTATGTACTGCAGCATGACACTGGGCATCATTCCCTGTTTGAAACCCGGATCCAGAACGAGATTGCCGGCCATGTGCTGTCGCCCTTCACCTTTGCGCCGTTTGAGGTGATGAAGCAGAACCACAACCTGCACCATTCCAACATCGGCAATCTGGAACACCGGGAGACGGGTGAGATCCACACCATGACCGTACGGGAATGGGCCAAGGCAGGGGTCTGGGACCGGTTGGCCTACCGTCTGTACCGCAATCCGTTTGTGCTGGTGCCGCTGGGTGCGGCATTCACCTACTTCATCCGTTATCGCTGGCCCAAGAACACCCGGCGGTTTGGGGCGCTGGGGGTGGTCCTGCATAATCTGGTGATCGTGGCCATGCTGGCGCTGTTGTACCGGGCAGCAGGGATAACCGGCATCTGGGTCTGGCTGGCGTTCTCGTTCCTGGGCGGCATGATCGGGGTGTTCCTGGTCTACCTGCAGCATAACTTTGAGGATACCTATTGGGACCGCCGCCCGGATTTGAATCCGCAGGTGGCGGCGCTGCAGGGGTCCTCCTGCCTGGATTTCGGCTGGATCTTCGACATGGCGGTGGCCAATATCACCCTGCATGACATTCACCACTACAATGCCCGGATCCCGTCCTACCGGCTGCGCCAGTGCCATTACAGCCTGCCACCGGAACTGGGGCTGCGCCGGATTAAATTTGGCGAAGCAGTGCGGGCGCTGACGCTGAAGCTATGGGATGAGGACAAAAAATGCCTGGTACCCTTCCCGGGCTGAGGGGGGCTCTGCTTTAAGGGGTCGCAGCCTGTACTGCCGACCCATTTTTATCTGGTCTGGCCCGTGCGGGGAAACCGCTGCTGCACAGCATCACGGGTATCGTAACCAGACTTGCGGTGGTACTGCTGGAGGCTGCCAAGGCTTTGACGGCTTCAGTTGCCGGGCCTTGCGTGCCTAAATACAAGGAGACCCGGTTCGTGAGCGGAAAGATTCCAGACAAGAAAGTGGTCAGATCTTCGGAAGGTAAGGCTTCTGGTAAATTGCAGGGTGAACTGAACGCCCAGCTGGAAGCCGCCGAGGCCGCGCGCCGGGCAGCGGAGGATAAGGCCGCCAAGGCGCAGGCCAAGGCCCGTAAAGCCAAGCGGAAAGCGGCGCAGCTGGCGGTGGAGTTTGCAGCGGCAAGAATAAAAGCCAAGCAGAAGGCCAAGAAGGTCAAAGCGAAAGCGAAAAAGGCCATCGAGAAAGAAAAGGCAAAGGCCCAGGCTATTCTTGCCGCCAAAGGTGCCGGCAGGAAAAAGGTTAAGAAATAGCCTCATTGCGTTGAATGTATTAAAAAACCGGCGCCTTTTGGGAGCCGGTTTCTGTTTTGTGCGGGCGTTTGGATCAGGCCAGTGCGCCATCCGCGGTCAGGGTCAGCTTGCCGCCCAGATAAGGGGCCAGCACCTCGGGCAGCTTCACAGAACCGTCGGCCTGCTGGCCGTTCTCCAGCACTGCGATCAGGCAACGGCCCACCGCCAGGCCGGAGCCGTTCAGTGTGTGCACAAATTGCGGCTTACCGCCATCTCCGGGCTTGAAGCGCGCGTTCATCCGGCGGGCCTGGAAATCGCCGCAGACCGAGACAGAGGAAATTTCGCGGTAGGTCTTCTGGCCGGGCACCCAGACCTCGATGTCGTGAGTCTTGCTGGCGCCGAAGCCCATGTCGCCAGTGCACAAAACAATGGTGCGATAGGGCAGGCCTAGCCGCTCCAGGATGTTTTCGGCGCAGCGGGTCATGCGCTCATGCTCTTCACCGCTTTTGTCCGGATGCGTGACCGAGACCATTTCGACCTTCTCGAACTGGTGCTGGCGCAGCATGCCGGAGGTGTCTTTGCCGGCCGAACCCGCCTCAGAGCGGAAACACTGGGTGTGCGCCACATAGCGGCGCGGCAGGTAGCCTTCCTCGACCGTCATGCCATTGACGATATTGGTCAGCGTGACCTCGGCAGTCGGAACCAGCCACCAGCCGTTGGTGGTCTTGTAGCTGTCCTCGCCGAACTTGGGCAGCTGGCCGGTACCGTACATCATCTCTTCGCGCACCAGAACCGGGGTCCAGGTTTCCGTCAGGCCGTTCTCGTCCACATGGGTGTTGATCATGAACTGTGCCAGCGCGCGGTGAATACGGGCAACCGCACCCGACAGCACCACAAAGCGGCTGCCCGAGAGTTTGGCCGCGGTCTCGAAATCCATGCCGGGCTTCACGCCTTCGATTTCGAAATGCTCCTTGGCGTCGAAACCGAGTTCCTTTGGGTCTCCCCAGCGGCGGATTTCGACGTTGTCGTCTTCATCTTCGCCCAGCGGCACCTCATCGAAGGCCAGGTTCGGGATGGTCATCAGCATATCGGTCAGCTGCTGATCCAACTCCTTGGCCTCGGTGTTCATCACCGCCACTTCGGCCTTCTTTTCGGCCACCAGTGCGCGCAGGCGTTCAAACTCGGCTTCATCGCCGCGGCCCTTGGCGGCGCCGACTTCTTTGGAGGCCTTGTTCTGCTGGGCCTGGGCGGCCTCTGCGGCCTGGATTTTGGCGCGCCGCGCCTCGTCCAGCGCCAGGATCTCGGATGACACGCCCGCATCCCCGCGCCGCGCCACAGCGGCGTCGAATGCGGCAGGGTTTTCGCGGATAGCGCGGATGTCATGCATGAGAGTCTCTCCTAGCGTTGGGTCGTGGTTTGAATCAGTAGGCCCATCCTATGACGCAAGGGTGAACAAAGGGGAAGGGGCGCGCGCGGTCTATGTGCAACTTGGGGATGCCGGGCACAGGCAAGCGGATTGGACGGCCTTTCCCGGCGCGGCATCCACGCAATCCTGCAACGGCCTATCCCGGCTGCGCTTTTGCTTTGCGGCAGCCTTGCAACCCTTCCCCCCAGCGCATAGGTTCCGCTGCAAAATTCCGGCGTGAAACCTCATGCCGCTTTGACAGAAGGAAAATCCCATGGACAGTGGCGCAATCGCCCAATTTCTCCCGCTTATCCTGATCTTCGCGATCATGTACTTCCTGCTGATCCGGCCGCAGCAGAAGAAGGTGAAAGAACATCAGAAGATGGTCGACCAGCTGCGGGTGCGTGACCAGGTGGTGACCCAGGGCGGTTTGATCGGCAAGGTGTCCAAGGTCAAGGAAGACGGCGAGATTGAAGTTGAAATTGCCGATGGTGTGAAAGTGCGCGTCATCAAGGCGACCATTGCCCAGGTGCTGAGCAAAACCGACCCTGTGTCGTAAGCTTAGACCTCTAACAAACTGAAAAGGCAGGGCAATGCTGCAAATTGATCTCTGGAAGAGGGTGCTGATCTGGCTGGTGTGCGCGGCCGGCCTGATGCTTGCCCTGCCAAACGGATTTTACACCCGCGTCGAGCAGGCTAACGACGCCGCGGCGGATATCATCGCCAAGGGTGAAACACCTGAACGGCTGGAAGCGGCCGGCCAATGGCCGTCGTATCTGCCGTCCGGGCTGGTGAACCTGGGCCTCGATTTGCGGGGCGGCGCGCATCTGCTGGCCGAAGTGCAGGTCAGCGACGTTTATGAGGCGCGGATGGATGCGTTGTGGCCGGAGGTGCGTGATGCGCTGCGGCCCGAGCGCGGCACTGTTGGCACGTTCCGCCGCCAGCCGGGGCAGGCGGATGAGATTCGGGTGAAAATCACCAAGCCCGAAGGCATGGCCCGTGCGCTGGAAGCGGTGCGCGAGCTGGCCAATCCGATTACCACACTGACCGGTGTAGGCGCCAACGACATTGAGGTTTCCGCCCAAGCCGATATCCTTGTGGTGCGCTTGAGCGAGGCGGAGAAGATCGCCTCGGACGACCGCACCGTGCGCCAGGCGCTGGAGATCGTGCGCCGCCGGATTGACGAGGTGGGAACCCGCGAGCCGACTATTCAGCGCCAGGGCGCCGACCGCATCCTGATCCAGGTGCCGGGGATTGGTTCTGCTTCGGAACTGAAGGCGATTATCGGCACAACCGCGCAGCTGACTTTCAACCCGGTTGTGGGCCGTGGCAGCGATGCCGGTGCTGCACCGGGGATCGGCAATAAGATCATCCCGTCACTGGATGAAAGCGGCATTTACTACACTATCGAAGCCGCTGCGGTTGTGACCGGCGAGGACCTGGTGGATGCGCAGCCGTCGTTCGACCAGAACGGCCGGCCTGCGGTGACGTTCCGCTTCAACACCTCGGGTGCGCGCCGCTTTGGCGATTACACCGCCGAAAACATCGGCTCGCCCTTTGCGATCGTGCTGGATGACGAGGTGGTCTCTGCTCCGGTGATCCAGTCGCACATCCCGGGCGGCTCGGGCATCATCACCGGCAATTTCACCATTGAGGAAAGCACCAACCTGGCGGTTCTGCTGCGTGCAGGCGCACTGCCGGCAGGCTTGGAGTTCCTGGAAGAACGCACCATTGGCCCCGAGCTGGGCCAGGACAGCATCGATGCGGGCAAGATCGCCACCATCGTGGCCTTTATCGCTGTGCTGGTGTTCATGGGCCTCAGCTATGGGCTGTTCGGCCTGTTTGCCAATGTGGCGCTGATCCTGAACATCGCGCTGATTTTCGGTATGCTCAGCCTTATCGGCGGCACCCTGACACTGCCGGGCATCGCCGGTATCGTTCTGACCGTCGGCATGGCGGTGGACGCCAACGTGCTGATCTTTGAACGCATCCGCGAAGAGCTGAAGGCGGGCCGCGGCCCGGCCAAGGCGATTGACGAAGGCTACTCCAAGGCGCTGAGCGCCATTCTTGACGCCAATATCACCACATTCATCACCGCAGTGATCCTGTTCGCCATGGGCTCCGGCCCGGTGCGCGGCTTTGCGATCACCCTGGGGCTGGGCATTCTGACCTCGGTTTTCACCGCGATCTTTGTCACCCGGCTGATGATCATCATGTGGTTTGAACGGCGCCGTCCGAAAACGATTGAGGTGTGATATGCGGTTAAGACTTGTTCCTCAGAAGACCTCATTCGATTTCTTCAAACGCGCCAAGCTGTGGCTGGGCATCTCTGCCTTGATGATGGTGGTGGGGTTTGCGTCTTTCCTGCTACAGGGGCTGAACTTCGGTATCGACTTCCGCGGCGGTACCACCATCCGGACCGAAGCGTCTGAATCCGTGGATGTGGGCGCTTACCGTGATGCCCTTTCGCCGCTGGGGCTGGGGGATGTGTCGATCACCGAGGTGTTCGACCCGACATTCGAAGAAGACCAGCACGTTGCGATGATCCGCATCCAGGCACAGGACGACGGCGAGGCGATCTCGGGCGATATGGTCGAGACGCTGAAGGTTTCGCTGGACGCGGTGGCACCGGGCATCAAGTTTGTGTCCGTCGAATCCGTTGGCCCCAAGGTCTCGGGTGAGCTGATCACCACGGCGATTTACGCGGTGGCGCTCGCTATCGGCGCCGTGCTTGTCTACATCTGGCTGCGGTTTGAGTGGCAGTTCGCCCTCGGCGCGGTGGCAGCGCTGGTGCATGACGTGGTGCTGACCATCGGTGTGTTCTCGGAGCTGCAGATCAAGTTCGACCTGGCCATCATCGCAGCACTGCTGACCATCGTCGGCTATTCGTTGAACGATACGGTGGTTGTGTTCGACCGGGTGCGCGAGAACCTGCGCCGCTACAAGAAGAAGGATCTGGCCGAGGTTCTGAACATCTCGATCAACGAGACCCTCAGCCGGACGGTGATGACCTCGGTCACCACCTTGCTGGCGCTGATTTCGCTTTATGTGCTGGGCGGCGACGTGATCCGCGGCTTTGTCTTTGCGATGATCTGGGGGGTGCTGGTCGGGACCTATTCGTCGGTGTTCGTGGCCTCCACCATCCTGCTGAAACTGGGGGTGAAGCGCGACTGGTCGAAACAGGCAAACACCACCGGCAATCAGTTCTCGAACATCGATGCTTGAGGCCTTTCAGGCAGCCCTGGCCACGCCGGGGCTGGTCTGGCTTCTGCTGACTATTGGAGCCGCGGGATTAGTCCGCGGCTTCACTGGTTTTGGCACTGCGATGATTTTTGTCCCCGTCGGCGCACAATTCCTGCCATCTGCGGATGTGGTGTTTCTGATGGTGCTGATGGGGGTGTTCTCCACCATCACCCTGTTCCCGCAGGCCTGGAGCAAGGCCGACAAGGCCGAGGTCGGCGCGCTGGCAATGGCCGCAGCTGTCACCGTGCCCGCTGGTCTGTGGGTCATGTCGCAACTGGATCCGCTGACCCTGCGCTGGCTGGCGGCGGCGGTGATCGGGGTGACGCTGGCGGCAGTTGTTTCCGGCTGGCGCTGGCAGGGGCGGCTGGGCTGGCCTGGCCGTTTCGGCATCGGCGGGGCGGCTGGCATGGTCGGCGGCATGACCGGTCTGACAGGGCCGGTGATCATTGTCTTCTACCTGGCCAATGTGCGTGACGTGGCGCGGGTCAGGGCCAATACAATCGTTTTTCTGGCAGCCCTTGACGTGGTGATTGCGGTCAACCTGATCTTTGGCGGGCTGGCCAGCCTGCAGGCGGTGATCCTGGCCGCGCTGCTGGGCATCCCCTATGTTGTGACCACGCTGACCGGCAAGGCGCTGTTTGATCCCAAACTGGAGAAGCTCTATCGCTTTGCCTCCTATTCCGTGATTGCGCTGGCCGTGTTATCCAGCCTCCCGGTGTTTGACTGAAAGGACCCCCCATATGCGCCTGAATGAAGTGAGTTTTTCCGACGCGCAGCCGATTGATGGCTATGGCGTCGGGTTCTTCCGCATCGGCGGGCAGGTGCATCAGGGCGCGGTGCTGACATCGGCGGCAGGCACCGCGGCCTGGGGCGGTTATGCGGATACCGGGCCGCTGCTGGCACTGGCGGGGGAGGCCGACGTGCTGTTCATCGGCACCGGCGCGGAAATCGCGCATATTCCGGCAGATTTGCGCAAAGCGCTGGAAGAGGCAGGGCTGGGGGTTGAGATAATGAACTCGCCCGCCGCCTGCCGCACCTATAATGTGCTGCTGTCCGAGGGGCGCAGGATTGCCATGGCAGCGCTGGCGGTCTGATTTTCTGAAGATGTATTTGACCTGCCGCAAAGCGGGATGCGGATGATTGGTCTTTTGATGCGCGGGCATAACGGGATAAGCGAACTTCATGACATTGACTGTGACGGATCTGAGCGTGACGCGCGGCGGTATCCCGGTGCTGGAGGGCCTGAGCTTTGCGCTGGATCCCGGCAAGGCGCTGATCCTGCGCGGCCCCAATGGCATCGGCAAGACAACCCTGCTGCGCACCGTCGCCGGGCTGCAGCCGCCGCTGAAGGGGCGGGTGGACGGCGCCGAGGATCAGATCGCCTATGCCGCCCATTCCGACGGGCTGAAGCCGACACTGACGGTGGCAGAAAATCTGACATTTTGGGCCAGTGTTTTTGGCCGCAATGGGATTGAGCAGGCGCTGGACGGGTTTGACCTGCAAACCCTGCGCGACCGGCAAGCGGGCGCCTTGTCTGCGGGGCAGAAACGCCGCCTGGGCCTGAGCAGGATGCTGGTAACAGGCCGCCCGATCTGGATCATGGATGAACCAACGGTGAGTTTGGACAAAGCCTCGGTTGCGATGTTCGCGGACGCCGTGCGGATGCATCTGAGGCAGGGCGGCTCCGCGCTGATTGCCACCCACATCGATCTGGGGCTGGAGGCCGGGGTGCTGGATGCCGGCCCCTATAAGGCCAAACCGCTGGCGCTGGATGACTTTGACGGAGGCTTTCTGTGATTGCGCTGCTGATACGGGATCTGCGGCTGGCCTTCCGGGCCGGCGGCGGCTTTGGCCTGGGCCTCGCGTTTTTTCTGATCGTGACCGTAATGGTGCCGTTTTCCGTTGGCCCGCAATCGGACCTGCTGTCCAAAATCGCACCGGGTGTTCTGTGGCTGGGCGCGCTGCTGGCCTGCCTCTTGTCCCTTGACCGGCTGCTGGCGCTGGATTGGGAGGACGGCTCGCTCGACCTGCTGGCCACAGCGCCCTTGCCGCTGGAAAGCACCGTGACGATCAAGGCGCTGGCGCATTGGATCACCACCGGGCTGCCGTTGGTGATGGCAGCGCCGGTGCTGGGGGTGCTGCTGAACCTGCCGGTCCAAGGTTTTCAATGGCTGGTGGTTTCCTTGCTGCTGGGCACCCCGGCGCTAAGCGTCATCGGCACCTTTGGCGCCGCCCTGACCGTGGGGCTGAAACGCGGCGGGCTGCTGATGTCTCTGTTAGTGATGCCGCTGTACGTGCCGACGCTGATCTTCGGGTCCGAAGTGGCCCGCCGCGGGGCTGAAGGCATGGCTGTCCAAACACCGATGCTGCTGCTTGCCGGCATCTCCGCCGCCTCCATCGCCTTGCTGCCCTTTGCCAGCGCCGCTGTCCTGCGCGTCAATTTGCGTTAGGCGGTTTCAACGAGCCGTGAATTGAGAAACCCGAGAACAAGAGCTAAATAGCCAACATGTCGATCTGGGAATACGCCAACCCGAAGAAGTTCCTGACCACCACCGAAAAGGTGATGCCGGTCTTGTGGATCAGTTCTGCCGTGCTGATCAGCGCGGGGCTGATCTGGGGCTTTTTCTTTACGCCTGACGATTACCGCCAAGGCTCCACCGTCAAGATCATCTTCCTGCATGTGCCTGCTGCGCTGATGGCGATCAACGCGTGGTTCATGATGCTGGTCACCTCGCTCGTTTGGGTGATCCGCCGCCATCACGTCAGCGCGCTGGCCGCCCGTGCTGCGGCGCCCGTGGGTATCGTTATGACGGTTATCGCGCTGATCACCGGTGCGATCTGGGGTCAGCCGATGTGGGGCACCTGGTGGGCCTGGGATCCGCGCCTCACGTCCTTTTTGGTGCTGTTCCTGTTCTATCTCGGCTATATCGCCCTGTGGGAGGCGATCGACAATCCCGACACTGCCGCGGACCTCACCTCGATCCTGTGCCTGGTCGGGTCGGTCTTTGCCGTGCTCAGCCGCTATGCAGTGAACTTTTGGAATCAGGGGCTGCATCAGGGGGCGTCGCTGTCGCTTGACGAAAAGGAAAACGTGGCTGATGCGTTCTCCAATCCGCTTTATGTCTGCATGGGCGGCTTTGTGCTGTTGTTCCTTGCGCTGGTGTTCTACCGCACCGGAACTGAAATCCGCGCCCGCCGCATCAAGGCATTGATGGCGCGCGAACGGCTGGAGGCCTGATGCCCGATCTTGGAAAATACGCCGATACGGTGCTGTCGGCCTATGGTGCCTCGCTGCTGCTGCTGCTGGCGTTGGTGGTGCTGACAATCCTGCGCGGCCGCAAGGTGCGCCGGGAAATGGAAACCCTTGAAACCCGGATGAAGCGCAATGGCTAAGATCTCACCGCTGATGGCGGTCCCCGGTATTGTGTTTGCTGGTTTTGTCGGCCTTGCCCTGGTTGGCATGTTCCGCGAAGACCCCGACAGCCTGCCGTCCGCGCGTGAAGGCCAGCCCGCGCCACCGCTAGCGCTGGACGATTTTCCTGGCAAGGAGATGTTCACAGACGAAACCCTGCGCGATGGCAGTGTGAAGCTGGTGAATTACTGGGCAAGCTGGTGCGCGCCCTGCCGGGCCGAGCATCCGAACCTGGAAGCGCTGTCCAACGAGGGCATCCCGGTTTATGGCATCAACTACAAGGACCAGCTGGCCAATGCCGAGGCCTTTTTGAACGAGCTGGGCGACCCTTACGCAGCGATTGGCCGCGACGAAAAGGGACGTTTGGGGATCGATTGGGGCGTGTACGGCGTGCCGGAAACCTATGTGGTGGACGGCGAAGGCAAGATCGTGCTGCGTTGGGCCGGACCGATTACCCAGCGGGTGATCGAAAACACCCTGCGCCCGGCGATGGAAAAGGCGGCAGGTCAGTAAACAGGCGGCAGCACCTTAGCCAGGATCATGCAGGGTGAAGCTGCGGAGATCCGGTTCCTTCGACGACAGCGCAAAGGCAAGCTTTAGGTCTTCCTGCCGGGATCGCCAAATCAGATACTCGCTGAACGCCTCCGCGCAAGTCCATCTTTGAAAGACCGAAATCTCGTCCCTGTCCGGGGCGAGCAGGGTTTCGGCTTGTTGGCATTCCGGAAAACCGCGAGCCGCCTCCACCATCTTTTTCACAAGAACTGTCAGCTCGGTGTATTTACCGGGCAGCGGGTGCAGTTGAATGATTACGGCTTCCGTCACGAAACGCTCCATGTTCAGCGGGCTGGATCAGCTTGACGGGCAACTGGAAATTTCCGGTAAATTTACGCAAGCATCAGCCGAAAATGCTAAGATCCAGCGCTAGGCCTGTTCCCAGCCAGATCGCGTGATCCCGATGATCTGCCAGGGCGTCGCCTGTTTCCGGGTGGGCAAAGACAATCAGCCCATCGCGGTTCAATGCCAGCCAGGGCAGCAACGTGGCAAACTGCTCCGGGCTGACCGCCAGCTGGCAGGACCATTTGGGATGCGGTCCGACGGGTTTTTCATGCATGCGCCCCATCTCTGCCCCGAAGAGTTCGGCAGCACGCTGGCAAAGAACGCGGGCCTGCGAAACGGTGTTTTCGTCAAAGTAGATGTGGGCGTGGTAGCCTGTGATGCTGTCTGTATGTTTCATGCCACCACTTTTTCCAAGGTATCCGTCCAAGGCAATCTGCAGATTGCGAACAGCCAATGTGCAATGAAAGGCAGAACCCGGCGGCGCGGGTGCCATGCCGTGCTTTCAATACGAAGGCCGGTGTCTTATGGTACCGAAAAAGTCCGGAAGTCCTGCTCCCGCCGCATGGTGGCGCTGCGGGCGTCCAAATCGCCGCGGTCGGCACGCCAGACCAAATAGCGCTCCAAATGGTCATTCGACTCCCATAGGTGGAAAACGGCAATTTCAAAACGCGCGCGGTTAATGCCGGCATGGGCTTCTATGCAGCCAGGAAAACGCCTCGTTTCCGGAAGCATTTCCAGAACTGCCTCAACGTGTTCGTCAAATGTGTCCACATCCGGGTAAACGACTGCTATTACAGCTTCTTTCATGATATTGGACCCGGTCAATCAAGGAGTGTCGCGAGGGGTAAAAGGTGTATTCACGCTTAATGTTTACACAGCTGAACCGGGCGGTATAGCAGGTATTGACGTCAGGGAAGTATCGCTTTGGTTGTTCATGCGCCAATTCGGAAGATCGCTGGCAATGCCATTACAGGTTCTTTCATTTTACTGTGGGATAGGTCGGAAGAATGAGGCAAGCGGGAGCGGTAATTTGCAATCCCGCTAAGCTGAAAACCGCCCGTATGGAAAAGGCCAGAACAGTGGAAAAGCCGACTGGGTTCGTCAAAGTGCTGCTGGCATGCTTTGCTGCCCTTAGCGGGTTGGCTGACACTGCGCGTGCCGACTCTGTGCTGACCTTCTGCTATGATCCCTATCCGCCCTACACGCTGGGATCCGGCGGCATTCCCGACGGCGGGTTGAAGGTCAAGCTGCTGGAGGCCGTGACGGACCGGATTGACGGGCTAAGGGCTGTGGTTGTTCTGCTGCCCTGGCAGCGTTGCCAGGCGCGGGCAAAAGCCGGAGAAATCGACGGCATCCTCCCATTGTTTAAATCAGCCGGCCGCGCTTCTTATCTGGCCTTCACAGGCCCGGCGTTTCTGCAGGCCAATACCTTCTGGTACAACCGCGAGCGCTATCCGAAAGGGCTGGATCTTGACGAAGGATATGCGCGGATTTCCCGGCTGCGGCTGGGGATGGTGAACGGCAGCGTCATTGATCAGGAGATGGAACGCGCCTTTGAAAACAACAACCGGATCGTTCGCGGCGGCGATGTGGAAGGCCTGATGCAAATGCTGCTTTTTGATCAACTGGATCTTATCGCAATTGATGATGCGGTCGGACGCTACCACGTCGTGCAAAACGGCTGGCAGGACAGAATTGGGTCTGTTGCCACTCCGATTTCCAGCACTTATTCGCACTTTGGCCTGTCGCGGAGTGCTGGCGCAGATGCCTATTTGGATGTGTTCAACCGGGCGATTTCCGAACTGCAGGCAGATGGAACGATTGCAGAGATCCTGAGCAGCGCCATCGCCCCGTAGCCGGGACTGCCTGCAGCAACGCTGACGTAAGAAGGGCGCCCGGCGGGGCGCCCTTTCACATTTTCGCTTAACTTGGTGTCTTACGACTTGGCCAGGTTCCGCAGCACATAGTGCAGCACGCCGCCGTGTTCGATGTATTCGATCTCGGGTGCGGTATCGATGCGGCACTTCAGGGTGATCTCTTTCACTGAACCGTCCGCCATGGTGATCGCACAGGGCACGTCCTGCAGCGGCTGGATGGTGTCCAGCCCGGAGATCGAGACGGTTTCCTCGCCTGTCAGGCCCAGCGATTTGCGGCTGTCGCCGCCGGTGAATTCAAACGGGATCACCCCCATGCCAACCAGGTTGGAGCGGTGGATACGCTCAAAGCTTTCGGCGATCACAGCCTTGACGCCCAAGAGCGCGGTGCCTTTGGCCGCCCAGTCGCGCGAGGAACCCGCGCCGTACTGTTCGCCGCCGAACACCACCAGCGGTGTGCCTGCTTCCTGATGCGCCATCGAGGCATCAAAGATCGAGGTCTGTTTGCCATCGGGGCCTTTGGTGTAGCCGCCCTCAACAGCACTGCCGTCTTCTTTGGCCAGCATCTCGTTCTTGATGCGGATATTGGCAAAGGTGCCGCGCATCATGATCTCGTGGTTGCCGCGGCGCGAACCGTAGGAGTTGAACTCGCGCGGTTGCACCTGGCGCTCCAGCAGATACTGGCCCGCCGGGGTGGTGGTGGCAAAGGAGCCCGCGGGCGAGATGTGGTCGGTGGTGACCATGTCGCCCAGAACCGCCAGAACCTTGGCACCCTCGATGTTCGAGATGGTGCCCGGCTCGGTGCCCATGCCCTGGAAGTAGGGCGGGTTCTGAATGTAGGTCGAGGCTGCGGGCCAGTCATAGGTTTCCGCGTCAGTGGTCTCGACCGCCTGCCATTTCTCGTCGCCCTTGAAGACGTCAGCGTATTTCGACAGGAACGCCTCGCGGGTGACGGTCTGCTCAACCAGTTCCGCAACTTCCTGGGTCGAGGGCCAGATGTCTTTCAGGTAGACGTCGTTGCCATCCTTGTCCTGTGCAATCGGGTCGGACGCCAGGTTGATGTCCATGGTGCCGGCCAGCGCATAGGCCACCACCAGCGGCGGCGAGGCCAGGTAGTTGGCGCGCACGTCGGGCGAAATGCGGCCCTCAAAGTTGCGGTTGCCGGACAGCACCGAGGTTGCCACCAGATCACCCTCGGCGATGGCTTCCGACAGTTCCTGCTGGATCGGACCGGAGTTGCCGATGCAGGTGGTGCAGCCGTAGCCCACCAGGTTGAAACCGATCTTGTCCAGATCCTCTTGCAGGCCTGCGGCCTCCAGATAGGCGGACACGACCTGCGAACCCGGTGCCAGCGAGGTTTTGACCCAGGGCTTGCGGTCCAGGCCCAGGGCGGCTGCCTTGCGCGCGACCAGGCCTGCGCCGATCATCACATAAGGGTTCGAAGTGTTGGTGCAGGAGGTGATCGAAGCAATCACAACCTTGCCTGATTCCATGGTGTACTCTTCGCCTTTGACGGCGACTTCCTTGCCCATCGGACGTTTGAAGGTCTCTTCCATCTCCTGGCGGAAAGCAGCCTTGGCGTTGGTCAGCGGCACATAGTCCTGCGGGCGTTTCGGGCCGGAGATTGCCGGAACGATGCTGCTCATGTCCAGCGACAGGGTGTCGGTGTAGACCGGTGCATAATCTGCGCCGCGCCAGAAACCGTTCTCCTTGGCGTAGGCTTCGACCAGCGCGATGCGGTCCTCGTCGCGGCCGGTGTTGCGCAGGTAGCGAAGGGTTTCGTCGTCGATCGGGAAGAAGCCGCAGGTGGCGCCGTATTCCGGCGCCATGTTGGCGATGGTGGCGCGGTCTGCGAGCGGCAGACGGTCCAGGCCGGTTCCGTAGAACTCGACAAACTTGCCAACTACGCCCTTGGCGCGCAGCATTTCCACCACCTTCAGCACCAGGTCGGTGCCGGTGGTGCCTTCGACCATCTGGCCGGTCAGCTCAAAGCCGATGACCTCGGGGATCAGCATCGAGATCGGCTGACCCAGCATCGCGGCCTCAGCCTCAATGCCGCCAACGCCCCAGCCCAGCACCGCGGCGCCGTTGACCATGGTGGTGTGGGAGTCGGTGCCGACCAGGGTGTCCAGATAGGCGACTTCCTCGCCGTTTTGATCCACGTCGGTCCAGACGGTCTGCGCCAGATACTCCAGGTTCACCTGGTGGCAGATGCCGGTGCCCGGCGGCACAACGCGGAAGTTGTTGAACGCGTTCTGACCCCACTTCAGGAACTGGTAACGCTCCATGTTGCGCTCATACTCGCGGTCCACATTCATCTGGAACGCGCGCGGGTTGCCGAACTCGTCGATCATGACCGAGTGGTCGATGACCAGATCAACGGGGACCAGCGGGTTGATCTTGGCCGCCGACCCTTTCAGGCCGACGATGCCGTCGCGCATGGCGGCCAGATCGACAACGGCGGGAACGCCGGTGAAGTCCTGCATCAGCACGCGGGCTGGGCGGTAGGCGATCTCACGCGGGTTCTTGCCGCCATTTGCGCCCCATTCGGCAAAGGCCTTGATGTCGTCGGTGGAGACCGAAAAGCCGCCATCCTCAAAACGCAGCATGTTTTCCAGCACCACCTTCAGCGCGGCGGGCAGCTTGGAGAAATCGCCAAAGCCTGCTTCGGTGGCTGCGGGGATGGAATAATAAGAGATCGACTTGCCGTTGACGCTGAGCGTTTTGCGCGCTTTGGCATTGTCTTGTCCGACGGTGATAGGCATGTTTGGCCTCCCTCAAGGATTTGAAATCGGGGAATTCGCTGCCTGCTAAATGCATGAGGAAGATTAAGCATTCAATAGCCCAATCGCCGCAGGGGGCACATTTGTATGCGATAGTACACATTTTTTGCGGTGCAACGGGCCTGCTTCGTTCAAACCCGGCTCAAAAATGATTGATTGGCGTATTTGCAGGCACATCTTTAGACCAGAAGCCTAACAAACGAAGCGGGCGATTCATGAAACTTCTGGCGTCGATCATTGCAGCGTGGGGCCTGGCCCTGCCGGTATACGGCCAATCTGCCGCGGAACCTGTGGTGGTGGAGCTTTATACGTCGCAAGGGTGTTCGTCCTGCCCGCCGGCCGATGCACTGCTGCATGAGCTGGCTGCGCGCGACGATGTGCTGCCGCTGGCGCTGCACGTCGATTACTGGGATTACATCGGCTGGAAGGATCAATTTGCCAAGCCGTCCCATACCAAGCGGCAAAAAGGCTATGCGCATGCGGGCGGCCGCAGGATGATCTATACGCCGCAAATGATCATCATGGGTCAGGATGATGTGGTTGGCGCCGATGCAATGAAGGTGGCCGATGCCATCGGCAAACACCAATCCCATCCGCGCCCGGTCACGCTGTCGGTTGAGCGGAACGGGGAGGAACTGGTGATCCGGTTGCAGCCACGGGCACAGATGGGGGAGGCGAGGCTGCTGGTGCAGCTGGTGCGCTATACGCCAGAACGGACCGTCAATATCACCCGCGGTGAATTGGCCGGTAAGACCTTGAGCTATGCCAATGTGGTGGATGACTGGCAGATTGCTGCGGAATGGGACGGGGCAGGGGATCTGGAACTGACAGTCCCGGTGCCAGGCCGCCAGCCTGCTGCCATCGTGGTGCAAGAGGCGTCCTATGGCCGTATCATTGCCGCTGCCCGCGCCGAATAGCCGCCTGGATCAGCCCGCCTCGGGATTTGCCTTCCTGCCGGGTTTTGGCAGCGGCACATAGGGTTTCCAGCGGCGGTGGATCCAGAACCATTGGCCCGTGTGCTTGCGCACGATGGCTTCCAGATCCGCGCTGAGGGATTTGGTCATGGTGAGCGGATCGGAATGCGGGATCTCGGCGCTCATCACGATCTCGAAGTCCAGTCCGTTGTCCTGCCGCACCGCGTAAACAGGGATCACAGCAGCGCCGAATTTCAGCGCCAGTTCGGCCGGCACGGTAGAGGTGACCGCAGGCTTGCCGAAGAAGTCGATCAATTCGCCGCCCTGAGCGTGCAGGTCGGTGACGATGGCGGCGATGCCGCCCTTTTTCAGGTGCCGGACCAGCTCGACCATGCCGCGCTTTCCCTGCTCGAACAGGGGCTCGCCGTTGCCCTTGATGGCCGCCACGTAATGGTCATTGAAATAAGGGTTGGCCATACGGCGGTAAAGCGCCCCCATCTCGAAACCGCGGGCAAACAGCGCCGCGCGGGCGGCATCGTAGTTGCCGAAATGCGCCGTCGCCAGCAAGACCGGGCGTCCTTCTGCGCGGGCCTCTTCCAGCGCTTTCAGGCCTGGGCCGGTAATGGGGGCAGCCCTGGCGCGGTCGTGAAAAGGGGCGCCGGCATAGATTTCGGCTATCATCCGGCCCGCATTATCGCTGACGTCCCGGTACAGCGCGCGGGGATCAATTTCCGCCAGCTCGGGGCTGACAAGATCCAGATTGCTGCGCACCCGTTTGTGAAATCCTGCCAGCCGGCCCATGGCCGTGACCAGCCGGCCCATCATCGGCACCCGCAGCCCATAGGGGATCAGCCGGGTGCCGACCAGCAGCCCGCGCAGAAACAGGTTGCTGCCATAATATTTGACATGGCTCCAGGTGGAGAGCTCGGAAGGATCTACGGGCATGGCATCTGGGTGGCTGCGGCGCGGGAATGCGCCCGGAAGCCCGCATCATACGCAGCCGGACCGGCAGGTACAAGCCGCTCGCAGGCGCGGGCAGATTGGTCTGCGCGCCTGCCGTCCCGGCGTAAGTGGCGGATCTTAACCGCCGTCCTCCTCGTCCTCGTCGGATTTCAGATCAATTTCGCCTGTTGCCACCAAATCGCGCATCGCCGAGATGATCATGCTGAACGCCGCCTCGCCATCGCTGCGCTTGACCCTGCCGCGCTCGCCCACTTCCTCGCGGATATTGTCTGCCATCCGGCTGGACATGTTCTTGAGCAGGAATTCGTTGGTTGCCACGTCTTCCTCGTCGGTGGCAAAGGCCATGGCAGTGACCAGATCCGGCTGCGACAGCACCCGCATCAGCTTGGGCACGTCGATCGGCTGCATCCGTTCACCGATCAGCGCATAGGTGAAGATCGCTTTGCGCACCTTGATGGCAAAATCCTCATCTTCTTCATCCAGCGCTGTCAGCACTTCATCACGTTTGGCGGCCGCCGCTTCGGTCAGAATGCCGCCAAGACGCTGCCCCGGAGTCTCATCAAAGGCGAGATCGGGCCGGGCTTCGACCTGGGCGGCAAGCGACAGGCCGATCCGGTCCACGGTGTCGGGCGTCACATTGGCGGTGTGGCTGACGGCATAGGTGATGCGGCGGGCGATCGGGCCGGGCAGATGAACCAGCATTTGCGCCGCCTTGGCGGTGTCCAGCTTGGACAGCAGAACCGCGGCCACTTCGGTGCTTTCCGCCTCGGCCAGACCGGCCAGATCTTCGGGCGGCAGCTGTTTCAAGCGCTCCCATGGGTCACCGAACTGGCGCACACCGGCTTCCTTGCGCAGACGGCTGTGGGTGTGGCGGCTGATCTTGCCTTGCATCGCATTCAGCGCACCGGCCAGGCCATTGGGGAAATGCAGGCCAACGTTGTCCAGCAGATCGGCAAATTCGCCGACCACCGTATTCAGCGTATCGCGATCAACAATGCTCATCTTGCCCATCTGCTGGGTCAGCTCCAGCTGCAAGTCGTCCGGCAGCTCCTCCAGCGGGATTTCTGCGCCTTCATTCAACAGCAGCCGGACGATAATTGCGGCCTTTGCCTTGCCGCTCAGCCCGCTGCTGCCCCCGCCGCCCAAAGGGGCCGGGGCACCGAACCCGCCCAGATCCGGCCCGCCTGAAGCCATTGGAAGCGCCAGCAAATTGTCTTGAGGCATTCTCGCACCCTACCAAAGATTCTTCTTGATCATCGAGGGCAGGATAGGCCGCAAGCCGTAAAGAAAGGCTGAAGCTAGTAGCTGTAAGTTGCACCTGTTTCCAAAGCGTTGCGCAGCGAAGCTTCGGCCCAGGTGCCATCACCGCCCCGTGCCTTGATCTCTTTCCACTGTATCAGGGCCGCGCCGTATTTCCCCTGTTTCACAAGGCCCTGGCCCATATAGGAGCGGGCAAGTATGTTATCCGGATCCTGTTCAAGCGCCTGATCGTAATAGGCCTGCGCCAATTCCAAATTGCCCAGTTTTCGATGGGTGAAACCCCAATAAGTCAGCACCAGGGTATCCTGCTGGTCCGGCGCGGCGCTCAGCACTGCCTGTGCATCCTGCTGGCGGCCCGCATAGGCCAGCTCGCGCGCTGCATTCAGCAGGTCCTGCTGGTTCAGGGACGATTTCTTAGGCCGCACGCAGCGCTTCTTGTTTGGGTCCCAGATCCGCTTGCCCTTGCAGGTCTTGGTGGTCTCGGAAGGTTTCGGCGGGTTCCAGTCATTGCCGCCTGCGGCATAAGCCGTCATCGGCAGGGTCAAGGCAGCGGCGAGAGCAAAATAACGCATGTCGTCATCTCCTGATGCATAAAGTCGTGATCAATGTACCCTTACAACCCGCGGGCTCGCCAATTTATTCACATCAAAACTGCGGGAGATGAAAATAGTCATCCCTCAAGAGGCTGCGCAAAGGCGATAGAGAGGCGCCTTTCCAGGAAGGTGAACTTCTTGCGCATGAATGCACTGCGTTCAAAGGCTTCACGGGAGATTTTCGCCCACTCGATCAGTAGCCGGCCCCGCAGTGCACAGGTCAGAAATCCGGAGTTCACTTTCTGACGGTATTTCTTAAAAAACATTTCTTTTGAATGGTTTCTGATCCCGCAGGCGCCGACTTGGGAAGGTTCCGCTGGCAGAAATACATCCATTTTAAGGAAGTCGACAATGTCGTAGACGGCAAGTTTTGTGCAGGCTTCAGTAAAATCCAGACCGTAGCTTACACCGCGTCCCAGCACCAGATTGCCGCCATGAAAATCCCCGTGGCTGAACACCGCGATGCAAGACATGCCGGACAGGTTCCGGCAGTCCCTTTCCAGCTCCGCAGTGAACCTATGCAGCATTTTGCGGCAGGCCTGGGGCGATGCAGCTTGCATATGACCTTCGACTTCTTCCAGCATCCAGTTGAACCAAGCCTTTTCTTCCTTAACAGGCTCAAATTGGTGCAAGTGGTTCAACCATTCACCGCCACGCCTGTAAACTTGCCCCGCCTGCCGAAGATCTTGAGGTGAATACACCATTTCCTTGGCCGTTTTCCCTTCCAGAAGCTTGGTTACATGAAAGCGGCCTGTTGGCGATAGATAAACCGGCTTGACTAACGCGGCCTGGGACCCGGATTCAAAATGGCTGCTGAGCTTTTCAATGACTTGGTACTCTTTGGTTAGTCTCTTTGTTCCTTCAGCCAGGTCCAGCTTTAGAACAAGGGGTTTCCCTTTGGATCGAACAAGGGTGAACACCATGCGTTCACTGCCGAAGGTGGCTGACCGGTCCAAGCAAGAGATGGAAAATGCGTCCCTGATACCGGTTGCGGCTGAGAATTCGTCAATGCAGTTGCGTACAAGCGTTTCGTCAAAATCGGCGAATAGGAGCATCAGAATTTCTTCGGGTGATTAAGGACGTTTGTGCATTCGTAAAACTTGTAGCACGCCTTTCATGAATGCTGAATGAAAAGCGCCCCGCCAAGGGCGGGGCGCAGATGCTCGCAAGCGGTTGCAGCTTATTCGCCGAACACTCGGCGGAAGATCGTATCGACATGTTTGGTGTGATAGCCCATGTCGAACTTCTCGTTGATCGCCTCTTCGCCGAGCGCCGCAACCACATCGGCATCCGCCAGCAGCAATTCACGGAAATCAACACGGTCTTCCCAGACTTTCAGGGCATTGCGCTGCACCATGGAATAGGCATCTTCGCGGCTGACGCCTGCCTGGGTCAACGCCAGAAGAACGCGTTGCGACATCACCAGGCCGGGGTATTTGTTCATGTTGTCCAGCATGTTTTCCGGGAACACCAGCATCTTGTCGACAACACCGGCCAGGCGGTTCAGCGCAAAGTCAAGGGTGACGGTCGCATCCGGGCCGATGCCGCGCTCGACCGAGGAGTGCGAGATGTCCCGCTCATGCCACAGCGCCACGTTCTCCATCGCCGGGATCACGGTCATGCGGACCAGGCGCGCCAGGCCGGTCAGATTCTCGGTCAGCACCGGGTTTTTCTTGTGCGGCATCGCCGACGAGCCTTTCTGGCCCATCGAGAAGAACTCGGCACCCTCCAGCACCTCGGTGCGCTGCATGTGGCGGATTTCCACGGCAACGTTTTCGATCGACGACGCAATGACGCCGAGGGTGGCAAAGAACATCGCGTGGCGGTCGCGCGGGATCACCTGGGTCGAGATCGGCTCAGGCCGCAGGCCCAGCTGCTCGCAGACGTGATCCTCAACCGAGGGGTCAACATTGGCAAAGGTGCCGACAGCGCCGGAGATTGCGCCGGTGGCGACTTCCCAGCGGGCTTTTTCCAGGCGGTTCTTGTTGCGGTCCATCTCGGCATAGAAACGGGCAAAGGTCAGGCCCATGGTGGTGGGCTCGGCGTGGATGCCGTGGCTGCGGCCGACGCGCACGGTGTTCTTATGCTCCAGCGCACGTTTCTTCAGCGCCGCCAGCAGCTTGTCCATGCCGTCCAGCAGAATATCGGCGGCACGCACCAGCTGCACGTTCAGGCAAGTGTCCAGCACATCCGAGGAAGTCATGCCCTGATGCACAAAACGGGCTTCCTCAGCGCCGACATGCTCAGCCAGGTGGGTGAGGAAGGCGATGACGTCATGTTTGGTGACAGCTTCAATCTCGTCAATGCGGGCGACGTCGAATTCGACGTCCTTGGCTTTCCACACGGCGTCAGCGTTTTCGCGCGGGATCACGCCGAGGTTGGCCATGGCTTCGCAGGCATGGGCCTCGATCTCGTACCAGATCTTGAATTTGGTTTCGGGCGACCAGATGGCGACCATTTCAGGGCGGGCATAGCGCGGGATCATGGGCGAAAGCACCTTTATGTGATTGTGCAGCAGATGCCGGGCCTATTAGATCAGGTAAGGCGTGACAGCAAGGCTGGGAGACGGACATGAGGCACATTGCCCTGATGATTGCGGTATCATTGACCGTTTCGCCGCTTGCGGCGGCGGAATGGCGGGCGTTGAGCGCAAAGGACGTGCAGGCAGCATTGGAAGGGCGCAAGCTGACCTATGGCAGCGGCGCCTGGCAGGAATTCCGGGCGTCGGGACGGACGTTGTACAATGCCGGCCATGACAGCTGGGGATACTGGGGCGTGCGGGACGGCAAATACTGCTCCACCTGGCCGCCGTCGGACCTGTGGGCCTGTTTTGTTTTGGAAAGCGATGGAGCGGCATTGCGGTTTGTGGATGAAAGCGGTGACATCACTACTGGCCGCTACTCTGAATAACGGCTAGGGCGGTCTCCCGCCTGCGCTGCGGCCTTCAGGCGAAGGCCTGCCGCAGTTG
>NZ_JAKFZM010000150.1:0-594 GCF_021654205.1 Leisingera sp. MMG026
GCCCGCAGGAAGCTGAAGGAAGTCTTCGACCGCGACGGCCTCGTGCTGGAAGCACGCCTCCGGCATGACGATCGCCGCCGAGGGACTGCGCCGGATTGCGGAGCTCTACCGCATCGAGGCTGAGATCCGCGGCATGGGCCCCGGCCAGCGGCTGTCGGCCCGGCAGGCCCGCACCGCGCCGCTGGTCACCGAGTTTGGAGAATGGCTGCAAAGCCAGCGCCGCCGGATCTCCTCAAAGTCGCGTCTCGGGGAGAAGCTGGCCTACATCCACCGCCAGTGGGATGGGCTGCAGACCTTCCTCCACGACGGCCGCGCCGAGATCGACTCTAATGCTGTCGAGAACCTGATCCGCCCAATCGCCCTGACAAGAAAGAACGCCCTCTTCGCCGGCCATGATGAAGGCGGCCGTGCTTGGGGCTGCATCGCTTCGCTCATTGCCACAGCTAAGATCAATGGCGTCGAGCCCTTCGCCTACCTCAAGGCCACCCTCGAAGCCATCGCTGCAGGTCACCCTGCCAGCCGGCTCGACGAACTACTCCCCTGGAACTTCCAGCCGTCAAGCTGAAAGCCCGGTGCCCTCCAGGCGCCGCTTAC
>NZ_JAKFZM010000151.1:0-537 GCF_021654205.1 Leisingera sp. MMG026
GGCCCCGGCCTCTTCTCCCCCTGCTTCCCGGTAATCTGCCACGGCAGGTAGTTGTTCCAGATCTCCTCTACCAAGGCCTTCACCTCGGGGTGATCAGACCAACGGTGAACGTCGATGGGGCGGGAGTACCTAGGATTGCTGATCTCTGCCATGGATAAGGCCTCTTCGGGTAGTGCTTGCTCGGAACCAAAGGCGATTATGCTCAGGGATACAACTGCTTATAGAGCTATATCCTATAAGAAGACCCTCTATCAGGTATCCTTCCTAGGATCTCCTCTTCTCCTCTCCTTCTTACTCCTTATCCATTACTTATACCTATTATAGAGGGATAACCCCTCCCCATAGGGTACCTTCTCCCCCGGGGAGGCCTTCTTCTAGGAGTGGTTCAGCAAGGGAGCAGATAGCCTCAGAGAGCCCCCTACATGCCCGAAACAAGCCAGGTAAGCACAGGGGCATTCCTAGGGGCATTTTGCCTGACTGGAGGCAATCAACCGTCTTAGATTGTTGGGAGAAGGGCCGATGGCTGGGGTGGTAGGA
>NZ_JAKFZM010000152.1:0-533 GCF_021654205.1 Leisingera sp. MMG026
GCCCCACTGGAGTGGTCCAGATTGAAAGTTAGTACATGGTTGGCCTTTGGTCTATCAGGGCGATGGCCTCCGGCGCAGGCGGGCGGTAGCCCAAAGCACTGCGGGGGCGTTTGGTGTTGTAATGCTTCCTCCAGTTTTCGATGATAATTTGGGCTTCACGCAGCGAGTAGAAGACCTCCCCGTTCAGCAGTTCGTCCCGCATGCGCCCGTTGAAATTTTCGCAGTATCCGTTCTCCCAAGGCGACCCCGGTTCAATGAAAGCAGTCTTGGCCCCGACAGCTTTGATCCAGCTTCTGACGGCCTCAGCAATGAACTCAGGGCCATTGTCTGACCGAATGTATGCCGGCACGCCACGTAGGATAAACAGGTCCGTCAGTGCATCGATGACCTCGTTTGCATTCAGCTTCCGCTTCACTCGGACCGCAAGGCATTCCCGGCTATACTCGTCCAGAATGTTCAATGTTCTAAAAGCCCTGCCATCATCGGTTCGATGATGCACAAAGTCGTACGACCAGACGTGGTTGCGATATTCC
>NZ_JAKFZM010000153.1:0-511 GCF_021654205.1 Leisingera sp. MMG026
AAACCACACCCCGCCTCTTATGCCCTGAACTGTCGGCTGCCAAAATTCCGGCAGCAAGTTGCAGCGTCGCGCAGCCTTACAGCGGTGCAGTGCTAGCGACTTTGAACCACGCGACCAGATCTGGCGGCAACGACATCGGCCGATGAGAGTTCGCGGATGCAGCGCTGGTAATTCTTGCCGGTAATTTTGAATTTCATGCCGATCTGGTACGCAGAAATTTTCATTCTATTACAGTTATATACTTCTGTATTTTAGCGAACCTTGCCGATATCGTGTGCCGATCTGTTGCCTTCAAGATAAACGGGGCCTCAGTTTCATTCCTCAAAAAGGTCAAAGTCTCCTTCGCCGCCAGAGGTCTTAGATGCTCTGTTCTCCGCTAGATCACGTGGCTCCGATGCCGCGCTGATCACTTTACCCAGAGCTCGCTCCGTCAAAGCAGGAGACGGATGGCCGGGAAACCCCTCTCCGAAGCGCCGTATTATCACCATGTATCTTAGCCCCACTGCGGACA
>NZ_JAKFZM010000154.1:0-498 GCF_021654205.1 Leisingera sp. MMG026
CCAAAGGCCAACCATGCACTAACTTTCAAACTGGACCACTCAAGTGGGGCTGCTCACCCCTCCAGGGGCAGATCCAGGCCAGCGCCCTCCGCCGCAGGCGGCAGCACGATCCGCGCCACCAGTGCCCGCAGCGCCTCCTTGGCTTCATACATGCCTTCGGCAGAGCCAGCTTACCGTCATTTGGGTCGGAGTCTCCGCTTGTCGCATTCACGATCAGGTGGAACGTCGGGTTCAAAAGTGTCTCAGAAAGTCTATAGCTGTTCTGTGACCGCACGCCCCAGGCCCGGATGTCCTGCCCTTGGAACTTCCCGAATTGATGCATGGCTTCAATCCCATAGTACAAAGCACCTTTTTCGCCGTAATTTCCCCCGCCAATGACTGCAAACTTGCTGGTCCGGTCAATACCGGCGAAGAGATACAGTTTGCCCTCCGCAGTCTGCACCTCGGCAATATTTATATGAAAAAAGCCGATAGGGCAGCGCTTGGGCTTCTGCCACT
>NZ_JAKFZM010000155.1:0-472 GCF_021654205.1 Leisingera sp. MMG026
ACTTCAGAGAACTTTCCAAGTCGGCGTCACCACCCAGGGATTTTCCGTGCGGCTTGCCGATCAGTTCCAGAAGATCACCCTGCATCTCGAAGTCGTGGCTACGCTCGTCTGCATTCCAGGTGATGATGACCTGATCCAGGAGCGCATGCAGCTCATCACTGGCGCGGCCTGCAACGCCTTCGTCGGAAAGGGTGTCGGTGATATTTGCGATAAAGTCCCTATAGAGGGCGGGAAGATCCTCCGGCAGCTCAATTGGCGCAGGCACCAGGGCTTCCCGTTCAGCTCGTCGCCTTTCAAGCTTCGCATCAACAGCGTTTAGCTCACTGATGATGGCGTCGGAATGCAGACCGTTCTTCACCGCGCGCAGGAGGTTCGCGCGATCCTGTTCGAACTGTTTTGTCTCCTGGTCAAAGAGGCGCATCGCATCGCCTCTTGGGTGGGGCAGCATGAATATCCTTTCAATGGAAGTAGT
>NZ_JAKFZM010000156.1:0-458 GCF_021654205.1 Leisingera sp. MMG026
ATGCTGTTTGGTGATCGCCCGGCGCACCCGTTCATTCTTCAATGCGGTTTGGCCTTCAGCCGGGTTGTAGCGCAGGCCGTTGCCGTCGCCCAAGCCAACATCGGTGATTTGCACCGCCAGCCCGCTGGACAGGGCCTGGGCAAGTTTGTCCTGCCCTTTCGCGGTAATGATCTGGACGCTGTTAAGCGGCATAGGGTGCTCCTTCAGGTACGCGGATCGTGATCAGATCCCGGATGACAGCGCGTCCGGTCACGGCCAGGCGGGCAGCGGCGGCGGCCTGTGATTTGCGCGCAGGCGCGGCGGGTTTGGCGTCCGTCCGGATTGCGGCCTTGCCTCGTGCCGCAAAGCGCAGGGCGGCGGCGGTTTCAGAGGATTTGACGGGCGCGGCCGGGGCAGTCTGATCCGCAATCAGCACCCGCCCGCGCACGCCTAGCCGGGTCTGTACCGGGGCATGAAAC
>NZ_JAKFZM010000157.1:0-458 GCF_021654205.1 Leisingera sp. MMG026
GTGCTGCTTGGTAATCGCCCGGCGCACCCGTTCATTTTTCAATGCGGTTTGGCCTTCGGACGGGTTGTAGCGCAGGCCGTTTCCATCGCCCAAGCCAACCTCGGTGATTTGCACCGCCTGCCCGCTGGACAGGGCCTGGGCAAGTTTATCCTGCCCGGTGCTTGTGATGATCTGAACGCCGTTAAGCGGCATAGGGTGCTCCTTCAGGTACGGTGATCGTGATCAGATCCCGGATGACAGCGCGCCCGGTTACAGCCAGGCGGGCGGCAGCGGCGGCCTGTGATTTGCGCGCGGGTGCGGCCGGTTTTGCCTCGTCCCGGATTGCGGCCCGTCCTTGTGCGGCAAAGCGCAAGGCAGCGGCGGTTTCAGAGGATTTGACGGGCGCGGCGGGGGCGGCCTGGTCCGCAATCAGCACTCGTCCTCGCACACCCAGCCGCGCTTGCACGGGGGCATGAAAT
>NZ_JAKFZM010000158.1:0-457 GCF_021654205.1 Leisingera sp. MMG026
TCCGTCAAGCTGGTGTGATTTCCCGGATGGCCAGAGGTCATGATCAGGCGGCTTGTGTTGAAAGGCTGAGAATGGGGTCTGTCTGCTCTGCGCCGGTTTCGGCGAAGGCCTCAACCATCATGTAGCGGCTGGCGATCTGCCATTCGCCGTTCTGTTCGAACAGCACGGCGCCGATCAGGCAGGTGATGGGGGCCTCATTCAGGAAAATACCGGCGGCATCGGCCCGGCGCTTCACCTCCTTGTTCAAGCGCTCGATCGGATTGGTACTGTGCAACTTCGTTCTGTACTGGCGCGGAACGCCATGTTGGCCAGCACGATGGCCGCCCTGAGGCCGCTGTGCGCGTCGCTGAACACCAGCTTGGTGCCGTTCCAGCCCCCGGGCTTTCAAGCCGCGCAAGAAGCCCGTCCAGAAAGTCCCGGCTTCTGACGGACCAAGCCCCGGACCAATGAGTTCGCG
>NZ_JAKFZM010000159.1:0-444 GCF_021654205.1 Leisingera sp. MMG026
AGGTCCTTGCGCATCCTGATCAGGCGCTCCCGTGCGCCAATGAGCACGCGAACCCGCTCCGACGCCTCGCTTCTGATGTGAACCCGGCTGAACCAGCCGGTGCGGGCCAGATGCGCCAGCCCTTCGGCATCACCGGTATCGGATTTGTTGATCCGCCCAGACAGCGCCTTGTGCGCCAGGCGGGCATCAATGCAGATGATCCGAAGGCCGCGTTTCTCCAGCTCGCGGGTGAGCCAGATGGCCAGGATGCCGCTCTCATGCACCACCCGCTCGGGCTTGGCGGAATGTTCGGAAATAAACGATGCAATCTCGTCCGGATCCGAACTGGTTTCGCCGCGCGCAAGCACCTTACCCTCTCCATCAACAACACAGATCGACACGGATTTGACGGACACGTCCAGACCAACATAATGCAACATGGTCGTTCTCCTTCACGGCTGGTTT
>NZ_JAKFZM010000016.1:0-111306 GCF_021654205.1 Leisingera sp. MMG026
GGAAAGATGAAAATGGGACGGGCGTTCATTCCAGAGCCTGTCTGCACCTCTGTGGATACGTGAAGAACGGGGGGCAGTTCCTCAGGCCGGGACGGGCACCATCGTGCCCTGGAGGATGGCAATCAGCTTTTCCTGGCTGCCCTGCAGCGCGTGGACCTCAGCCGTGACAATGACCAGCCGGCGCCCCGGTTTGATGACCTTGCCGGTCGCCCGTAAAGAGTCTCCGGCACCCGGCGCCAGCAGGTTGATCTTCATCTCAGCTGTCATCACTTCGCTGTCTTCCGGCATTTTTGTCAGTGCTGCATATCCGGCAGCGGTGTCGCCGATGGCAAAGCTCAGCGCTGCATGCGCCGCATCGTGCTGCTGGCGGCTGCCGGGCAGGATCGGCGCAGTGATCACCACTTCACCATCCGAGACGCTTTCAATGTTTGCGCCCAGGGTTTGCATCATGCTTTGCTTGGCGAAACTGCTGCGGATGCGGTGTTCCATTTTGAGTGTCCTTCTTTTGCTGAGGCCAAGCATAGAAGAGAAGGGGCGGTCCCATGGCGGTGACGCTGCGCCACTTAGCGGGGCATCGGTATCGGCAGGGCTTGCGGACCGGTCAGAATGGCCAAGGCATTCGGCGCCATCAATGATGCAAGCGCCGGATCAGTGCTGCGCAACCCGCCGGTATAGGTGCCGAAGGCGGGCAGGATCAGGCGGGAGGCGTCCAGCAGGAAACAGGGGCGTGAATTGCTGCGGACGCGGGCCTTGGGATGGTAGTGGCCGGAGATTTCCGCCGTTGCCGGCGGATCAGCAATGTGGCGGAAGGTGAGGGGGCCAATCCGCAAGTCCGCCAAGTGCTCCCCGCCTAGACTGGTGGGGGCGGGGTCGTGGTTTCCCTCGATCCAGATCCAGCGGCGGTTATGCATCAGGTCTTGGGTTTGGATCCTTTCAGGGGCCGGCAATTCTGTGGCTGCGGTATCATCGTCGAAGCTGTCGCCGAGGCAAACCACAGTTACCGGGTTGAGGTCTGCGACCAGTCTTTCAAGGCGGTTGAGTGTGTCACGGCCTTCGTAAGGGGGCAGGGCACTGCCGCCGCGCCGCGCGTGGCGTGCGGATTTTCCAAGATGCAGGTCGGAGACGCAAAGCAGCCGGTGGTCCGCCCACCAGAGCGCGCCGGAGCCGAGCGCGGTCAGGCGGGTGCCTGCGAGGTTGAAATCAAATCCGTTCATGCTGTGGTCTTAGACGCGCTGGTCGAACAGGCAAGCGCTATTGCACCAGCCGGTCCAGTCCGGATAGCCGCATCAGCGCTTCGGCCTCGCGTTGCAGCAGCTTTTCCTGCGCTGCGCCTTTGACCGGAACCTTGCCAGCCTCCAGCAAAAGCGGCGCTGCAAGCGGTGAGATCCGGTCCAGCCGCCGCAGGGTGATCCGGCCATTGATCCGAGCCAGCATCTGCTCGACGCGGCCAAAGTCCACCAGCCCGCGCAGGGCTTCGTCGCGGGTGATTCCCATCAGCAGGTGGTCCGGGTCGTATTTCCTGAGCGTGTCATAGAGGATGTCGGAGGAGAATGTTGCTTGGCGCCCGTTCTTGCGTTGCCCGGGGGTGTTGCGTTCAATCAGCCCGGCGATGGTCGCCGCGCCGCGGAAGGCGCGTTTCATTACTGCGTTGCCGGCCAGCCAGCCGTCCAGTCCATCGCGCAGGGCAGTGACATCGAACAGCGGGGCCGGGTCGGTCAGCGGCTCCAGACCCCAGATCAATGTGGCGTAGTCGGTCGAGACAAAGCCAAGCGGATCGAGGCCAAGCTCCTCCATCCGCTTGGTCAGGAGCAGCCCCAGCGTTTGCTGAGCGTTACGGCCGGCAAAGCCGTAAATGCAAGCATGCTCGCGCCCGTCGCGGGGGAAGCTTTCGATCAGCAGCGAGCCTGCGCGGGGAAGGTCCGAGACGTCGCGCTGCAGTTCCAGCCATTCGGCGGTGTGGCGGGGCAGATCTGGCCAGCTGTCCTTTTTGAACATCTCCAGGATGCGGGCGCTGAGCTGGGTGGAGGTGGCGAATTTGGTGCCGGAGAACACTGCGATTTTCGGTTTCCTGCCGGGGGTGCGGGTAACCTCGACGGTCATTTCGCGCAAGCCCTCGTATCGCACGGTCCGGCCGCCGATCAGGAATGTGTCGCCGGGGGTGAGGGTGGCGGCAAAGGCCTCTTCGATCTCGCCCAGGGGCTTGCCGCCGCGGCTGCGCTTCAGGCGCACCTTGATGAGGTCGGCATCCTGAATGGTGCCCAGGTTCATGCGGATGCGTTGGGCGGCGCGCGGATCGCGCAGCTGCCATTTGCCGTCCGGGCGTTGCAACAGGCGCTGCCACTGGTCGTAGGCTTTCAGCGCGTAGCCGCCGGTGGCACAGAAATCGAGACAGGCATCGAAACCGGCGCGGGTGAGGGTGGCATAGGCGCCGGCGCTGGTTATTTCGGTGTAGAGTTCATCCGCATCAAACGGCCCGGCACAGGCCGTAATCAGGATGTGCTGGCATAGGACATCGCGGGGGGCGGGGCCGCGTGCCTCGCCGTCCAGATCCCCTGCACGGACGGCGTCCAGCGCGGCATGGCATTCCACCACCTCAAACCGGTTGGCGGGGACCAAAAGCGCCTTGGACGGGACGTTGTAGCTGTGGTTGGCGCGGCCGATGCGCTGGACCAGGCGTTTCACGTTCTTCGGTGCGCCGATCTGGATCACCAGATCCACATCGCCCCAGTCGATGCCGAGGTCCAGTGAACCGGTGCAGACAATGGCGCGCAGCTCGCCGCGGACCATGGCGGCCTCGACCCGGTCGCGCTGGCCCCGGTCGAGCGAGCCGTGATGGATCCCGATCGGCAGCGCATCGTCATTGGCGAGCCAGAGATTACGAAAGAATATCTCGGCCTGGGCGCGGGTGTTGTGAAATATCAGCGTGGTTTTATGCGCCTGGATCTGTTCCATCACCGCCGCGATGGCATAGGCCGCGCCGCCGCCGGCCCAGGGCGGGGCTTCTGCGGTTTCCAGCATCCGGATGTCCGGTGCGGGGCCGGGGTCGGCCTGCACGATTTTGCAGGGGTCCGGGTGGCAGGC
The DNA here is from genome assembly GCF_021654205.1 of Leisingera sp. MMG026. Taxonomy (NCBI): domain Bacteria; kingdom Pseudomonadati; phylum Pseudomonadota; class Alphaproteobacteria; order Rhodobacterales; family Roseobacteraceae; genus Leisingera; species Leisingera sp. MMG026. The sequence goes on from NZ_JAKFZM010000016.1 coordinate 3,082, forward strand.
CAGATAACTGGCAATGGCCTGCGGGTCGTCCACGGTAGCTGACAGGCCCACCCGGCGCAGATCAGGGCAGAGCGTTTGCAACCGCGCCAGGGCCAGCATCAGCTGGTCGCCGCGTTTGCTTTCGGCCAGCGCATGGATCTCGTCCACCACCACCCGCTTCAGCCCTTTGAAAGTGCGGGCCGCATCCTCGTAGGAGGTGAGCAGCGCCAGGCTTTCCGGTGTGGTCAGCAGAATATGCGGCGGATCGGCGCGCTGGCGCCTTTTGCGGGAAGACGGCGTGTCGCCGGTGCGGTCGTCAATGCGGATGGGCAGGCCCATTTCCTCGACCGGGGTGCGCAGGTTGCGTTTGATGTCTGCAGCAAGGGCCTTGAGCGGTGAAATATAGAGAGTGTGCAGCCCGTCATGAGGGCTTTCTGCCAGATCGGCGAGGGTGGGCAGAAAGCCGGCCATGGTCTTGCCGCCGCCGGTGGGGGCGATCAGCAGGGTTGCCGGATCCCCGGCACGGTCCAGCATGGTATGCTGGTGCGGGTGGATGGACCAGCCGCGGGCGGTAAACCAGCCTAGTATGACCTTGGGAAGTTTGCTCATCCCTTCCTTTTAGGGGAAGGCCCAAAACTTTTCGAAAAGTTTTGCAAGAGTTTTTGAAAACTCTTGCTGCCGCCTGTCTGCCGGCGGGGATCACTTCACGATATCTTCGTCCTTGACGAACATGTTGGCCCAGGCGCGGTCGATCAGCTCGGGGGACATCTGATAGGGGATGCCCTCAAATTCACAGATTGCGATGATCTGGTCGATCAGAAACACCGGCTGGTAGTTCGCATAGACGTTATCGATCGACGGGTATTTCCTTTTCAGCAGGTGTACCAATGCGCCTTCGTCCAGCGGCATGCCTTTCTTGCGGGCCACCATGGCAAAGATCTTGAGGTAGTTTTCCTGGTCCGGGCCGTCGATTTTGATCTTGAAAAAGATCCGCCGCAGGGCTGCCTGGTCAAAGATTTTGTTCGGGTGGAAGTTGGTGGAGAAGATCACCAGGGTGTCAAAGGGCACTTCGAACTTCTCACCTGACTGCAATGCGAGGATGTCCTTGCTTTCCTCCAGCGGCACAATCCAGCGGTTGACCAGCGACTGCGGCGGTTCCGCCTGGCGTCCAAGGTCGTCGACGATGAAAATGCCGCCGGTGGATTTCAGCTGCAAGGGCGCCTGATAGGTGCGCGCGGTGGGGTTATAGACCAGATCCAGCATGTCCAGAGACAGTTCGCCGCCGGTGATTACGGTGGGGCGCTGGCACATGACATAGCGTTCGTCGAATCTGCGGCGGCGGCGCAACGCGTTGGGGTCTTCCGGTTCCTGCGCGACTTCGGTGTGTACGATCGGGTCATAGACCGTGATCACCTGGCCCGAATATTCAATGGCGCGCGGCACATAGACGTGGTCCCCCAGGGCGTCGCGGATACCGTTGGAGATTGAAGACTTACCGTTGCCCGGCGGACCGTACATCAGGATCGAACGGCCCGCGCTGACGGCCGGGCCAAGGTGGTCCAGCAGGCTGTTTGGCAGGATCAGATGCCCCATGGCATTGGTCAGCTGGTCGCGGGACACTTGGATGTTGCGGATCGACTGGCGTTTCACCTGCTCGCGGTAGACGTCCAGCGGCACCGGCATCGCCCCGAAGTATTCCGACTGGCTGAGCGCATCCAGCGCCCGCGATTTACCCGCATCGGTCAGCTGGTAGCCCATTTCGTTGCCGCTGTTGGCGTTGAGCGTGCCGGTGGCTTCCAGCAGCTTTTGCTCACGGGCGATATCCACCAGTTCCTGGGTAACGGCGCCAGGCAGGCAGATTGCCTCGGCGATTTCCGTGACGTTCTCGACGTTTTTGCGGAAGATGGTCTTCAGCAGGATGTCCCGCATCATCACCAGCGGCAGCTGCATCTGCGCCAGTCCCTTGGGGGCGGGCGGGGCCATCACGGTGAGGTTCTGCATGTTCATGGCGGTGCCTGTCCCTGAGATCGGATCCGTGCCCCGGCAGCCGGGGCGTTCAAGGAAACAGACTATTCAGGACTGTGGCAACAGCGGGGCAGAGCTGCAGCAATTCCGCGGAGGCGGCGGATATCCAGCGAAGTTTTTGCAGCGGATGCAGTCAGCTGCCAAAGCGCGCTGCCAGCACCAGGTAGAGGGCCAGGGTGCCGCCCAGGCACAGGCCCATCGGGAAGCTTTTGCCGGTGTCCCAGCTTTGCCATTGCGGCGCCAGCCGGCGCAGGGGGGTGTATTTGGCGATCCGGTGGGCGGTGAACCCGGCCAGCAGGGTGGCAGCAAAGATAATCATCAACAGCCGCAGGTCGCCAAGCGCAAAGAAGGGGGCGGCGGCACCTGCAAATTTGGCGTCGCCCGCGCCGACAGCACCGGCTGCATAGAACAAGTATCCCAGGCCGATGCCGACCGGCAGGTGCAGCAGATGCCAGCCGTAGTCCGCCCAGCTGGGCATCAGCATCGCGCCTGCAACCACGTAGATCACGGCTAGCAAATCGACGGCCCAGTTGGGGATGCGCATGCCGCGCAGATCTGTCAGCGCGACTGTGTAGCACAGCGGCAGCACAAAGGGCAGGAACCACAGGGCAGCATGGGCCGGGAACTGCATGGATCAGCCGTTCTCCAGGGCCGCCAGCGAGCGCGAGGCTTCCTCAAAGTGCTGCGGGTGGGTGTCAATCGCTTCGCGCAGCAGATTCTCGCCGGTCTTGACGTCGCCTTGCTTTACTGCCGACAGCGCCAGCGTGTGCAGCAGCAGTGCGCGTTCAGTCTGGTCCATCGGGATCACCGGCAGGGTGTAATTGCGTTGCGCGCCGCGGGCCAGAACCAGGTTGTTCTTGGCTGTGAACAGGCGTTGATCCTGGCGGATTGCTTCGCCGAACAACCGCTCAGAGCCGGCGAAGTCGCCGCGGGTCAGCTTGGAATAGCCCCAATTGTTCATCACTTTTGCGGGTTTTGTCGTCAAACCCACTGCAATTTCATAAAAGCTGTCGGCGCGTTTCCAATCTTTGGCGGCATCCGCCACAACTGCCTCCAGGCGGTAGCGCTCATAGGTCTCATGGGTTGGGGGAACCCTGTCCAATTCTGCCTTGGCCCCGTCCCATTCGCCGCTGCGCACAAGCGCGCCGGCCAGCTGAACATGATCCTCGCTGGTGGCCCCCTTCATCGAGACAACTTTCTTCCAGGCGGTGGTGCCTTCGGTGGTGCGCTTGGCGCGGATCAGCGAATAGGCCAGCCCGCGTTGCAGCTCAATCCGGTCCGGGCTGTTCTTCAGCGTCCGCTGGAAATGGGCAACCGCCTCGTTCGGGTCGGCGACCGAGAGCATGACGTCATTCAGATTGCTCTCGTCGATGACATTCACTTCCTGAAAAGCCCGTTCCACGGTTTCATCGGCTTTCTCTGCGCAGGCCGACAAAAGCAGCGCCCCTGCCAGAGAAGCGGATAGGAAATACTGCTGGCGCATTGGTGCGTCCTTTTTACTGCTCTGCCTCTGTCATGGTGCTTGGCTTATCAGGTAGCTGCCGCCGCCTTGCCGCACCAATTTATAGTCTTGATTTTGAGGGTCAGTATGCGCAGGATTTTCAAGCTTTGCGAGAGCAAGGCGTAAATTATCGCGGATTGCGTCACTTTCGCCATTGTCAAGCGCATAGGCGCGCTGGAACACCTGCACGGCTTCGGCGGTTTTGCCGCGCTCCATCAGCACGACGCCCAGGTTGTTCATCGGTTCAGGCCAGGTGCCGTCCGCATCCACCGCCTGGCGCAACAGATCTTCTGCCTGGCCAAGCCGCCTGAGGCCCAGTTTGGCACTGCCCATGCCGGTCAGAACTTCGGGCGTGAGCCCGTGGTCAAGGGCCGCGCGGGTGAAGGCGTCCAATGCCAGTTCATGCTGGCCCGCTGCCATCAGCCGGTGGCCGACTACCAGCCCGTCCTCGGCCTGCTGGCGGTGATTGCCGCCTGGCGCCCAAGGGCTGCCCTTGTCCTGTTTCAGCCCGCCCGGCGCGCAGGCCGCCGCCAGCGCAACAACGCTGGCGGCGGCAATAGCACGGCAGAGACGGCCCGGCCCGGCCCGTCCTGATGAGTTCATGTTCGGTTGCCTCAGTTGCCCATGTTCATGATGCCCTGCACCGACGGGCCGACCAGAATGATCAGCAGCGGCGGGACTGTCAGGCCCATTGTGGCAAGGGTCATCTTCACGGGCAACTTGTTTGCGGCCTCTTCCGCGCGCATCACACGCTTGTCACGCATTTCCCCGGCATATACCCGCAACGCGTCTGCGATCGAAGTGCCGAAACTGGCGGACTGGATCATCACAGTCACAAAGGAGGAGACATCCTGCACCCCGCAGCGGGTGGCCATGTCCCGCAGGACCTTGTCCTTTTCCTTGCCTGCCTTCATTTCTTGCGCGACAACCTCGAATTCTTCGGCCAGATCCGGGAAAGAGGCGTGCAGCTCCTTGGCGACGCGAACAATCGCCTGGTCCAGAGACTGGCCGGCTTCGACACAGACCAGCATCATGTCCAGCGCATCCGGGAAGCCTTCGGTGATCTTTTGCTTGCGCTCTTCAATCCGGCGGGTGATCCAGTATTTCGGCAGCAAATAGCCGGCCGCACCGGGGCCGATGATGCGGATCGCCATTTGCTGGCTGTCATATTCGATATCGGCCTTCAGCACATAGACAAAGAACAGCCCCGCCAGCAGACCCAGAATGCCCAGAGCAAACTGCAGGAAATGAAACAGGCGTACCGAGTCCTTGGAGTGATACCCCGCCTGGCGCAGCTTCAGTTCCATCGCTGACAGTTCGTCTTCGTTCTGCGGTTCCAGAAAGCCTGCGAATTTTTGCAACTGCTCGTTGCGGTCGGCCTGGCGCAACCGCTGCTTTTGCGGTTTGTTCCGGGTTTCGGGCGCCATGTTCTTTTGCAGCTTCTTCAGCGGATCCTCGGGCTGGTTCAGCAGCAGCGGAACCGCCAGCAGGATCATGAACAGCCCGGCAATGCCAAGCGCCAGGAGCGGGCCGAACTCGCCGAATTGCGATGTCAGGTAATCGTTTATTCCGGTCAGAAATTCCACGGTCCCCTCCTTACACTTTGATGTTGGTCAGCACGCGCATGACGATCAGATTGGCAGTCAGCATCACACCCACCGCAAAACAGGCGGGGATGAACCAGGGATGGTCCAGCACGCCGTCATAATAATTGGGATCCTTAACCAGGATCCCGATCAGGCAGAACAGCGGGAACCCCGACAGAAATTTGCCCGACCACTGCGCCTCGGCGGTGATGGCCTTGACCCGGCGGAACAGGCGGAAGCGGGCGCGGATCACTTTGGCCAGGCCTGCCAGAACTTCGGCCAGGTTGCCGCCTGATTGCTGCTGGATGGTGACGGCAACAGCCAGAAAGCGCATGTCCTGCATGTCCAGACGTTCCGCCATTTCCTTGAGCGATTCGCCGACATCGCGGCCATAAGCGCATTCGTCGGAGATAATGCCGAACTCGGTCGCCAAGGGGTCTTCAACCTCATTTGCGACGATCTGCACGGCCGAGGTGAACGGATGGCCGACGCGCAAGCTGCGCACCATCAGTTCCACCGCATCCGGCAGCTGTTCTTCGATCATGGCCATCCGTTTGGCGGCTTTCTTGTTAACCCAGAAGAACACCGCACCAACGCCGATGATGACGGATCCCAGGATCCGGACGGGCAGGGGGGCCGAAGTACCGATGCTGAGGCCGGCAAACGCAACGGCAGCAAGGGCGGCCATGATCAGGATCAGCTGCTTGGGCGAAAAGGCAATCGCCGCTTTCTGCGCCCGCTCCGACAGCAGTGAATAGAGCGGGATAGACTGCGATTTGGCGTGCTGGCCCAGCTCTTTGCGAAGCTGTTCCAGCACCTGTTCGCGGTTGCTGCCCTTCTCCATCATCTCCAGCCGGCGGTTCACCTTGCTGTTGAGGCTGATGGATTTGCCGAAGGTGAACAGATACAGGCCTTCGACCAGGGCCAGAACCCCAAAGAAGATCGCGCCATAAATAAGCGGCTCGGCACTCAGTTGCATCAGCGTGCCTCCATCACGGTGGGTTCATAGATCGACGGCGGCAGATCAAAGCCCCACAGGCGGAAGCGCTCAGAGTAATGGCTGCGCACGCCGGTGGCGGTGAAATGGCCGATGATCTTGTTGTCCGGGGTCAGCCCGACCCGCTGGAAGCGGAAGATTTCCTGCATCGAGATCACGTCGCCCTCCATGCCGGTGATTTCGGTTATGGAGGTCATCCGGCGGGAACCGTCCTGCAGACGCGAGGCTTGCACAATGAGATTCACAGCCGAGGAGATCTGGCTGCGCACCGCTTTGAGCGGCATTTCAATGCCTGCCATCGCAATCATGTTTTCCAGTCGTGAAATCCCGTCGCGGGCTGAGTTGGCATGGATCGTGGTCATCGAGCCGTCATGGCCGGTATTCATCGCCTGCAGCATGTCGATGACTTCCTCGCCGCGGGTCTCGCCGACGATGATGCGGTCAGGGCGCATCCGCAAAGCGTTCTTCAGACAGTCGCGAGGGGAGACCTCGCCCTTGCCTTCAACATTGGGCGGGCGGCTTTCCATCCGGCCCACATGGGTCTGCTGTAGCTGCAGTTCCGCGGTATCCTCGATCGTCAGGATCCGCTCGGAATTGTCGATGAAGCTGGACAGCGCATTCAGTGTGGTGGTTTTACCCGAACCGGTCCCGCCCGAGACGATGACATTCAGCCGGGTCGAAACTGCGGCCTGCAGAAAGGCGGCCATCTCCTCGGTGAAGGCGCCGAAATTCACCAGGTCGTCGATGCCCAGCTTGTCTTTTTTGAATTTCCGGATCGACACCAGCGAGCCATCCACCGCAACCGGCGGCACCATCGCGTTGAAACGCGAGCCATCGGCGAGGCGGGCGTCCACATAGGGGTTGCTCTCATCAACACGGCGGCCCACAGCCGACACGATCTTGTCGATGATCCGCATCAGATGCTTCTCATCCTTGAAGGTGATGTCGCTGATCTGCAGCTTGCCATCGCGTTCAACAAAGATCTGCTGCGGGCCGTTCACCAGGATATCGCTGACCGTGTCGTCCTGCAGCAGCGCCTCAAGCGGGCCAAGGCCGGTGACCTCGTCATACAGCTCCTTGTTCAGCTGCTGGCGGTCTTCGCGGTTCAGGACGATGCCTTTTTCCGCCAGAATCTCGGTTGCAATCGTGGCGATCTCAGATCGCAGCTCTGCCTCGCCTGCGCGTTCCAGCGCGGCCAGGTTCAGGTTCTCCAAAAGCTCCCGGTGCAGCTGGATCTTGATCTCGCCCAAACGCTCCTTGCGCTTGCGGTCCTTATCCATCGGCTGCGCCTCGGCGGCCTTGCGCTGGACCGGCCGCCGCAGACTGGCAGCAGGCGCGGCAGCAGCCGCCGCGACCGGAACCGGCGCAGGCGCAGGTGCGGCAGGTTTGGCCGCTTGCTTTTTGTACTTGGAAAACATCAACTCACCCCCGGTTCAGCCGCTTAGGCGGCTTCGGCTTCACTTCGGCCCAATGCGTGCAGCGAGGCTGCAAGCTTGGCGATTTCTTTGCGCAAGGGATTCTTCGCTGCCGAAACGGCCAGCGGCAGCCCGTGGTCGCAGCTCTGCAGAACCTGCTTGCCGCCATCGGGCAGCTGCAGGTCGATGGAGATGCTCAGGGATTCGGCCATCCGTTTGACCCGGCTTTTGCCGGCAAGATCGGTGAACTTCGGCGCCCGGTTCAGGGCAAAGCGCAGTTTTTCGAACGGCAGGTCCTCGGACTGCAGCGCCCGCTTCATGCGCAGCGCGTTCTGTGCCGAACGCATGTCCAGTTCGATCATCGCGAAGTAAACATGCGCCATGTTCAGAACGGTTTCAGACCATTGCACCAGCGTATGGGGCATGTCGACGACAACAAAGTCGAAGTGGCTGCGCGCCATCCCGATCACCCGTGTGATATCCTCGGGCGACAGCAGATCCAGCGGCACCAGCTCGGACGGTGCCGTCAGAACCTGCAGCTTTTCCTGAAACGGCAGCAGCGCCTGGCCGAACAGATCCGCGTCCATGCTTTCAGTTTCGCTGAGCATTTCCATCACCACCTCGCGGCGGGGCAGGTCAAGGTAGGTCGAGACCGAACCGTGCTGCAGATCCAGGTCCAGCAGGCACACGCTGGGTTCGTCATGTTCGCTGAGCGCTGCAAGCTCCCAGGCCAGGTTGACAGCCATGGTGGTCGATCCGGTGCCGCCTGCCAGCCCGTGACAGACGATCACCGCGCCTTCGCGCTGGCTGCCGGACTGCAGCTGGTGCGGGTTCTGCACAACGTCCGGTTCCGGCGCCTGCAGCCGTTCGATGGCAGCCTGCAATTCCTGTTCAGGCAGCGGGTAGGGCACAAACTCGTCCGCGCCCTGGCGCAGCAGCGTATGCAGTGCCGCCGGGGTCACGTCCTCGGCGATCAGGATCACCTTGATGCCGCGCGCCTTTGCCTGGCTGATAATCTCTCCCATCAGCGGCAGATCGCCCTCATCGGCGCTGTCGATGGCCAGAGCCACAAACTGCAGCGGCTCTGCCTCGGTCTGGCCAAAGAAAGCCAGCGCTTCGGTAAAGCCCAGATCGCCCCAGGCCTCTCCCAGGACGGCTTCCATATCTTCGATAAGGAGGTCGAAATTCTGCACGTCCCGGCTGATCGTGCAGGCAACAATCGCAGGTGTGTCTGTTTGCGGCATTCCGCTGCTCATCGCCATCATCCTTGTTCACTTGGGCAGACCGGGCTTTGGGCACAGTCCGCCTCTTGGAAACAATGTCGGTGGCAATCTAGGCGATATTGGGGCCAAAAATCCCCAAATCTGGGGAATTGTTACTACTTCGTAACCAGCTGGCCGCGTCTTCTGCCTACTGCAGCGTGCGCTCCAGCGACTGCTGTTCGGTCAGGGTGGTGCCCGGAATCGCGCTTTCCAGATATTCGCGATAGATGATCTGGGCGTATTTCCCGTCCAGCACCGTCGGGTGGCGCTTAAGGAAACCGCTGACCTCGGTCACCGTCCGGCGGTTGCGGCGTTCGCGCTCAGGTGTCGGGACCAGCGGCTGGGTTTCACCGTGCGACACCACTGCTTCCAGCCGGCTGCGGCTGATGCCGCGGGAAACCAGATAGTTCACAGCCGCGCGGGCCCGGCGCAAGCCGAGGGATTTGTTGTAGCCGTTGCTGCCGACCGCGTCGGTGTGGCCGAAGACGCGGAATCGCACCTCGGGGAATTGCTTGATCCAGACCGCCTGGCGGTCCAGTACCGTCCGCGCCGTCTGATCCAGCCGGGCGCTGTCAAAATCGAAGTTGATCGTCGTGGGCACTTCTTTGGCGAACCGGCTGGCCAATTGGATGGCAAAGTTGCGTTCCCCGCTCATCACCGCCGCATTGCTAAGGGTCGCCTCGCCAAAGTCGCCTGAGCGGTTCAGCTCGCGGCCGGCCTCCCGTTCGCAGGCGGCTGCGGCCAGAAGAATAGCGAAAATTGCAGCGGTTCTGATCATCTGTGCCACTCCCTATCAGTCCAGCACGTAGCCGTATGAGCCGTTGAAATCCTGCTTGGCCACTTCGGCCGCCGGTCCGTTTTTGGTGCGGGAGGTGCGCCCGAACAGGAACAGGTCCTTTTCGCTTGGCGGCGCCACCCGGTCTGTCGGCAGGGTCAGCGCCTCGCCGCGGGTCGGGGTTACCAAGTGGGCGCTGACGATGATCACCAGCTCGGTCTGTTCGCGCTGGTAATCGGCGCTGCGGAACAGCGCGCCCAGTACCGGAACGTCGCCAAGCCAGGGCAACTGTGAAGAGTTGTCGAGAAATTCATCACGGATCAAACCGGCGATGGCAAAGCTCTCGCCGTCGCGCATTTCTACCGTGGTGGACGTTTCCCGGCGCGTGAAGGCGTCGATGGTCAGGCCGCTCAGCTCCAGCGCATTGGAGGGGTCGATGGCCGACACAGCGGCATTCAATTCAAGATTGATCAAGTCGCCGTCGATCACCCTGGGAATGAAATTCAGCTCAATCCCGAAGGGTTTGAATTCAACAGTGATGACGCCGCCTTCTTGAGCAATCGGAACCGGGTATTCGCCGCCAGCCAGGAATTTCGCCTCCTGACCTGACAGGGCGGAAAGGTTGGGTTCCGCCAGGGTGCGGACAACGCCTTTTTGCTCAAGTGCTTCCAGCAGCAGGCTGACCTGGACGGAACCTGCGTTGAAGCCGAACAGGAAGGCGCCGGTGTTTTCGTTGGCTGCAGGGATGTTGCCGGCCAGCGAGTTGGCCAGTGCGCCGGATGTGTTCAGTGTGTTGATGCCGCCGGTGCGGCCGTTGCCAGTGCCGCCGTTAAAGCCCAGCGAGGCGCTCAGCGATTTTGAGACCGAGCGCTGCATTTCGGCAAAGCGGACCTTAAGCATGACCTGCTGCACACCGCCGACCGACATCAGATTGCTGACCCGTTCCGGTGCATAACGCTCTGCCAGGTCCAGCGCCCGCTGCAGCCGTACTGCGCTGGATACGGTGCCGGACAAAACAATGCCGTCGTTGGCGGTGCGGACTTCGATTTTTTCATTGGGCAGGATCTGGCGCAGGCGTTCTTTGAATTCGGTCACATCTGCCGCCACCCGCACGTCCACATTGGTGATCAGCCGGCCGGAGCCGTCCAGCAGCGTCAGCGTGGTCAGGCCGGGCGACTTGCCCAGCACATAGATCGTGCGGTCAGAAAGGGAGGAGATATCTGCAATGCCGGGGTTGGCGATGCTGAGCTCAGCAAAAGGGGTTTCGCTTTCCACCACCACGGCGCGGTTCATCGGCACGTCCAGTCGTGAAGCCGTGCCTTTTTTCACCACCCGCAAGGATTGCGCTGATGCCCCATCTGCCTGAGGCATACCAATAAGCGATAGCCCCAGCAGGGCCGCCGCTACGAACCGTCCAATTGCCATGTGACCTGCCTTTCCGATCACGCCTCAAAATCCGGGTCTTTTTGCCCGCTCTTTCGGGCACTGTGGTGCAGATCCCGAATTATTGCAAGAATCAATGGCTTCTGGGGTGTTCCTGTCTGCGGGCCATTGTGGGGCCTGCGCAACAGGCAAAACAGCCGCCCCTTGCTGAAAAAGGACGGCTGAGCCTGTTAATGGTCCGCGCGGAAATGAAATTCCTAGTTGGTGCAGGGGATCGGAATTTCCACAACCTCGGCGCCGCGGCGGGTGCGGATGGTGCAGACTTTTTCCTTTTCCACTTCTTGCGGCGCTTCCAATGCCCCCAGGCCCAGCAGGCTGCGCTGGTCCACTTCGACAACCGAGGCGATGGTGTCATCGCCGGCGCCGACCAGGGCCAGCGACAGCCGTCCGGTGGTTTGCGCCTGTGCCAGCGCGGCGACCTGCCTGGGGTGGGCTGCAACAGTGACGGTGCGGGCGATGACGGCTTCGTTGATATCGCCGCCGGCGCTTTGGTCAACGGCCACCAGTTCCACATTGGTCTGAATCAGACGGGTGACCTCGCCGCGGTTGCCGGCCGATCCAGGCATCATGCCGGTCCAGTAGACGTCCACTTTGTCGCCAGGCCGCAGGAAACCCGAAACACCTGAGGAGACATCGACCTTGATTGCAAAGGCACGCATACCGCGCTGCAACCGCGATGTGATGCCGGCGTCTTCGCCAGGTGCCGTGACCTTGAGGGCCATTATGGCCTCATCCGTTTCCATCGCGCGCAGAACCACTCTCAGCTGATCACCGGCATGCGGCGGAAACAACTCTTCATGGGTGATATAGGCACCTTCGGGAATGGCATCTTCGGGCCAGCGCACAGTGCGCACTGCGTCCTGGGACAGCCGCTCGCCGTATTTCAAGGGTTTGGTGGCGACAAAAACATCCACCAGCGGCACCGCTTCGGCACGGGCCGCGCGTTCGCGGGCCAGTTCATTCTGATAGGCCGAGATATAGTTTTTTGCCATCAAGACGGCGCCGCCCGCGAGGGCCACACCGACAATCAGCACCAGTCCGAAAACTGCACGCATTGTGTTACCTCTCATAGATTTCAGCCGGCGCCCCGCGGGGCGGAACCGGCTGCTGGATCACTCGAACTGCGGCGGCAATTGATGGTGTCCGCCAAGCCTCAGCCAAAGTTCCAGTTGCTCATAAAGTCTGCCAGCCCCTGGGCCAGGCCAAGCGCGCCGTCTTGCGTCATCCCGGCAATCAATACGGCCAGCCCGATTGCGGCGGCGGCCAGGATAACCCAGTCAACGGTTATCGCTCCGTCGTCACTGGCAATGAATGACCATAGTTTCTTCATGTTGCGGACCTCGCTGCCCAAAGGGGGTCAAGGGATAGGATCGCCTGCTGAGAGCAATCCCGTGTTAGTATCATTAAGCTTCATGAATGGGGCGTTAATGGGGCGTAATTCAGTGCTTTTTGCCTAATAACCTATTAATGCGAGGGTGCAGGAAGAAAGCGTTTTTTGGCGCAGGGTTTGCCTCGCTTTCCAATTCCCAAGTTCATTTAAGTCGGTGGATTTCCCCAGATAACTTTACTCGGGACCGGCCTCATTACAGAAGTGCCGAATGAAAAGGGCCGCCCTCCGAAGAGAGCGGCCCGAATTACTGTGTTGCAGTGCGGGTTGGATACCAGCGCCTGCGATCAGGTCGGCTTCTTGCCTTTCAGGTAGGAGCCGGTGTCGCTGGCCAGGGTCGATGCACCATCCTGCACAGCGGTGTAAACCACGCCGCCCAGTGCGGCGACAGCTGCGGTCAGCACAACCCAGTCAACGGTCACAGCGCCGGATTCGTCTTTGCGGAAGTCTTTGCGGAAGCTTTTGAAAAACTTGATCATGGTTCGGTCCCTCCAAAGGATCTCTGAATAGGTGTCGTCTCACCGTTGCGTCAGGGTCTGCTCTCTCATCTGCGGGACCACTGACCGGCTTGGGTAGGTACATATAGCCAGCAGAGCATGTCAGGATTGGGGCGAGAATTCGGAATTGGCTGCCCAATTTTAACTTTTTGGCAAGAAACGGCATGTGTCAGGAAGGGCGTCTTCTGCGGCTAGCTGAAGAAATATTCCGGGATTGACGGATCTTCCCGCGCGCCGGGGCTTTTAAAGTTCCAGCTGGTTGAAGATGCAGGTCCGGACTGTCCCGCAGTGGAGCGGAAACGGAAAAGGCCGCCCTCCGAAGAGAGCGGCCCGAATTGCGGTGTCGCGATGCGGTATATACGCCGCCGCCGCGATCAGGTCGGCTTTTTGGTCTTCAGGTAGGAACCGGTGTCGCTCGACAAGGTGGAAGCGCCATCCTGCACAGCGGTGTAAACCACACCGCCCAGTGCGGCGACAGCTGCGGTCAGCACAACCCAGTCAACGGTCACAGCGCCGGATTCGTCTTTGCGGAAGTCTTTGCGGAAGCTTTTGAAAAACTTGATCATGGTTCGGTCCCTCCAAAGGATCTCTGAATGTGTAATCCCGCCATCTCGCCAGGGTCTGCTCTCTCACCTGCTCGACCACTGTCCGGCTTGGATGAATACATATAGCCAGTGCAGCGTGGCAGGATTTGGGCTGAAACCCGGAAATTGCTGCCCAATTTTTACTTTTCGGCAACACCTTATGCATCTCATTGTTTTTGCGGTATTAATTTTTTGTTACCGCAGTGTGTCCCGTGATGTTTCAGCGCCAGTCCAGGGCAAATAAGGCGGTTGCGCCAGATTCCGGGGCAGGAATACTGGCCTTCGGGCGTCAATTTTCACAGACTGGAGCGAACTGAAACCGCAGGCAGGCAGGGCAATGTCGTTCGGGAACACTGTATTGGCGCTGGCAGCCTGTGCCATGCCACTGGCTGCAGTGGCTGAGGAGGTGCAGCCCCGGCCTTTTCCGCAGTTTGAGGCCAAACGCATCAAGCCGCCGGCGCCCGGAAGAGGCAAGCGCATAACCATACAGATTGAGCCGGAACCTGAGCCAGCCCCCCCGGCGCCTGCGTTGAAAGCAGCCGCAGACAGCAGCGCAAAGCCGGCCGGCCGTTATGGCTGGTTCTGGGATAAGGTTGCCTTTGGACTAGAGGGATCGGGGCCGGGGCGTCTGGATGACGCCCTGCAGGCCTTGAGCGGAGCCAAAGGCCCGGCGGCCCCGAGGTTGCAACTGATGCAGGATATTGTGCAGGAACGCGGGGTGCAGATCCTGACCGAAAGCCTGGGCACCGAGGTGTCGCCGGCCTTGGTCCTGGCAGTGATCGCTGTCGAATCCGCCGGCAAGTCCGATGCGGTCAGCTCTGCCGGGGCGCAGGGGCTGATGCAGCTGATGCCCGATACTGCCAAACGTTTCGGGGTGAGTGACGCGCTGGAAGCGCGGCAGAACATTGCTGGTGGTATTCAGTATCTCGATTGGCTGATGGGGGAATTCGGCGGCGATCCGATTTTGGTGCTGGCTGGCTATAATGCCGGCGAAGGGGCTGTGCGCTCGCACCAAGGGGTGCCGCCCTTTGCCGAGACACGCGACTACGTGCCCAAGGTTCTGGCCGCCTATCAGGTGGCGCGCGGCCTATGCATGACACCGCCGCAGTTTTTGTCCGACGGATGCGCCTTCAGGTTGGGCAAGTAAGGCGCGATCAGCTGTCCCGCCGGTGTGTCCGACAAGCCCTCCATACGGCCATAGAGCCCGTTGCGGAAGTTTTCGTCGCGCAGCTGCAGAACAGCAATGATCAGGTCATCCTTGGTGCGGAATTGCTTGTACATGGAAGTCTTTGAGACGCCGGTTTCCCTGACCGGCTTGTCCATTTCCGTCACGTGAAATCCGCTGCGGTAGAACACGTCCTGGGCTTTGCGGACCAATTCGTCCTGTTTGTGCGGGCGGATGATTCATCTCTGTGTTTACCGGTCTGTTCATTTTGGCGACGGAAGGGGCTGGCAACTCAAATCAATTTAACAAGCGAAAGCAGGGCATAACCGGAGTTCCGCCAGCCTGCCCAGCGGCCTGTCCGCAACGTCTTGAAATGGTGTGTTTTCTGCAAAGTTTTTTGTTCTTTTCCTGTCACCGCCGCTATGGTGCAGGAATTGACAGGATTGAGCCGCATCATTGGGCTTTGAGAAATTGGAGACAGGAATTGGAATTGGGAATTGATCCGGCGGCTCTTGCCGCGGGTTCGCAAGAGGCCACCAGCACACTTACAATGCTCGGCCTGATCGCTTTTACCGGGATTTTCGGGCGGATGGTGTTTGTCGCCTTTGCTCCGGGACTTGCAAAGGTCAACCCGTTCAGGAATTTCTCGGGCCTGGGTTTTGTGCTGCTGGCCGCGGGCCTGTTTGCAGGTGCTTTGTATGTTTCGGGCAAGCAGACCAAGGCAATCGTGCTATTCAACCGGCATTTGGTGGATCCGGTCATCGTTACCTTGCTTGGCCGCGACAGCTGTGACCCGGCCAGAGGCAGTTATTGCGTGGTAGTGTTCGAAGACGGCCAGGAGAAGATCGTCAATTGGTACGATAAGCGTGTTTACATGTATGAAATCGTCAACCCGCCCGAAGGCGCCATCAGGCACACGCAGCGCCCGCGCGCCCGGCCTGGGTCTGCTGCCGGGGTTTGACTGGAAACCGGATGTGCAAAGAAAAGGCCCGCCGGAAACCGGCGGGCCCTGATTGTCAGACCTGATCCGGGATCAGTCCACCAGGGTGGCCTGAGTCGCGCTGCGGATCTCGTCTTCGCTGACACCATCCGCCAACTCAACGATCTTCAGGCCGCCGTCCACGACGTCCAGAACGCCCAGGTTGGTGATGATCCGGTCGACCACGCCCTTGCCGGTCAGCGGCAGGGTGCAATCCTTCAGAACCTTGCTGTCGCCGTGTTTGTTGGTGTGATCCATCACGACCACCACACGGCCGACACCCGCGACCAGATCCATGGCGCCGCCCATGCCCTTGACCAGCTTGCCGGGGATCATCCAATTTGCCAGATCGCCGTTCTCGGCCACTTCCATCGCACCCAGGATCGCCATGGCAATCTTGCCGCCGCGGATCATCGCGAAGGACTGCGCAGAATCGAAATAGGCGGTCTGCGGCAGCTCGGTTATGGTCTGCTTGCCCGCGTTGATCAGGTCGGCGTCCTCTTCCCCCTCGATCGGAAAGGGACCCATGCCCAGCATGCCGTTCTCCGACTGCAGGGTCACTTCCACACCTTCGGGGATGTAGTTGGACACCAGCGTCGGGATGCCGATGCCAAGGTTCACATACCAGCCGTCCTGCAGTTCCTGCGCGGCGCGTGCTGCCATTTGATTACGGTCCCAGCCATTAGTATCTGCAGGCATTATGCTTCCTCCCGCTTGCGCACGGTGCGCTGTTCGATGCGTTTCTCGTGCTGGCCTTGGATGATGCGGTGCACATAAATGCCGGGCAGGTGAATCGAATCCGGATCCAGCGAGCCGGTCGGCACGATCTCCTCCACTTCAACGACACAGACCTTGCCGCAAGTGGCGGCAGGCGCGTTAAAGTTGCGGGCCGTCTTGCGGAACACCAGGTTGCCGGTCTCATCCGCCTTCCAGGCCTTTACGATGGCGAGGTCGGCAAAGATGCCTTCTTCCATGATGTAGTCCTCCATGGCGCCGTCCGCACCGGTGGGGAACTGCTTTTCAAACTTGCCGTCGGCGATCACGGTGCCAACGCCGGTCTTGGTGAAGAAGCCCGGAATGCCTGCGCCGCCCGCGCGCATGCGCTCCGCCAGGGTGCCCTGCGGGTTGAATTCCAGCTCCAGCTCGCCGCTCAGGTACTGGCGCATGAATTCCGCGTTTTCGCCCACATAGGACGAGATCATCTTTTTCACCTGCCGGGTCTGCAGCAGGATACCAATGCCGAAATCATCGACACCGGCGTTATTGGAGGCAAAGGTCAGATCCTTGGTGCCAGCGTCCTTGATCGCCTGCAGCAGCAGTTCGGGGATGCCGCAGAGGCCGAAACCGCCCGCAGCGATGTACATGCCGTCGTGAAGCAGCCCGTCGAGCGCTTCAGCAGCGTTGGAATATACCTTCTTCATGGAGTTCTCCCAGTATGCCGGTTGCGGGATTTCTGGCTGCCTGCTGGAGCAGAGTCAATGAATACGGAGACGGGCACGTATTTCTACGGAGAACTAGAAAGGGCAAGGCTCCCGCGCCCTCCCGGAGCACTTGCCTTCGGCAGATGCTCCATCAGCCTTGGGCGTGGCGCCGCTTTGCGGCGCAAAAGAAAGCCTTGCTGATAAGCCAATAAGGTCAGATTTGCCCATTTTGGGCCGTCGCGAGAGTGAAACTGTTCTGCGCTGCGTCAAGGGCAAGCCGCTGACGCAGCAGCAGAGCCGTCCTTGACCCGTTGCAAAGCAGAGAAGGACGCGTGCAGGACATGACCCGCGCCGCGTTAGCGGCGCCGGGCCCAACGGTGAGGGCGCATGGCAATGCGCCTGGAACCGGCGGGAGCGCCCCGCCCAAATCCACGCCGCCGGTTGTCAGTCTTTCGCTGCGGCCTTTTTAGGGGCTGCCTTTTTCTTGGCTGCGGGCTTTTTGGCGGCGGTTTTCTTCTTGCCGCCCTTTGCGGATTTTTCCGCAATCAGCTCCATCGCCATCTCCATGGTCACGTCCTTGGGTTCCACGTCCTTGGGCAGGGTGGCGTTCACCTTCTCCCATTTGACGTAAGGCCCGTAGCGGCCGTCCATGATGTTGATAGCACCGCCGCTGTCGGGGTGATCCCCCAGCTCCTTCAGCGGTTTGGCAGCAGCCCGGCTGCCGCGGCGGCCCGGATTGGCGCGCTTTTCCGCCAGCAGTTCCACCGCCCGGTTCATGCCGATTTCAAAGACGTCGTTGGGGTCCTTGAGGTTGGCGTAGACCGGTTTTTCCTCATCTGGCAGCTGGTGCATCAAATAGGGGCCGAAGCGGCCGAAGTTGGAGGCGATCACACCGCCTTCGGGGTGGTCGCCGATCTGGCGCGGCAGGCTGAGCAGGGTCAGCGCTTTTGCCAGGTCCATATCGTCCTTGCTCCAGCCCTTGGGCAGGCTGGCGCGCGGCGGCTTTTTGTTTTCCGGCGTTGCTTCGCCGCGCTGGACGTAAGGCCCAAAGCGGCCGGCCTTCAGATGGATCTCATCTTCGCCATCCATCCCCAGCAGCCGCTCGTCGCCATCAGCGCCTTCTCCGGCGATGGGGCGGGTGTAGGTGCATTCCGGGTAATTGCCGCAGCCGACAAAGCCGCCGGTGCGCGAGGTTTTCAAGTGCAGCTGGCCCGCCCCGCATTTAGGGCAGACGCGCGGATCGGTGCCGTCTTCGCGCGGCGGATAAAGCTGCGGGGCCAGGGCGTCATCCAGCACATCCAGCACTTCGGTGATCCGCAGTTCGGAGGTTTCCGAAATGGCAGCCGAGAAATCGCGCCAGAACTTGCCCAGCAGTTCCTTATAGTCGCCGTTGCCGGCACTGACGTCATCCAGTTCTTCTTCCAGATTGGCGGTGAATTCATAGCCCACGTATTTGCGGAAGAAATTCAGCAGGAAGATGGTGACGATCCGGCCTTTGTCCTCGGGGAACAGGCGGTTCTTGTCCTTGCGGACGTATTCGCGGTCCTGGATTGTGGTGATCACGGAGGCATAGGTCGAGGGGCGGCCGATGCCCAGTTCTTCCATCCGTTTGACCAGTGTCGCCTCGGTATAGCGCGGCGGCGGTTGGGTATGGTGCTGCAGTGCCAGCACAGCGCCGTCCTCGGAGAGCACGGAGGCCTCTTTGCCGGCCTTATCAGCCTGCGCGGCCAGCGAAGACGCAAATTTCAGCGCTTCGCCCTGCATGATCTGCGGCAGGCGCTTGTCATCTTCGTCGGCCACATCATCGCGGCCTTCTTCGTAAACGCGCATGAAACCGTCAAACAGCATCACCTGGCCAGTGGCGCGCAGCACCACCTGTTTGTCGTCCGAGCCGATGTCGACGGTGGTGCGCTCCAGACGGGCACCTTCCATCTGGCACGACAGCGTGCGCTTCCAGATCAGGTCATAGAGCTTGCGCTGATCGTCGTCCGTCACCTTCAGGCTGGCCGCATCGCGGCTCATATCTGTCGGGCGGATACATTCGTGCGCTTCCTGGGCGTTTTTCGCCTTGTTCTTGTAGATCCGCGGGGAGGAGGGCACATACTCAGCACCATACCGCGTTTCGATCTCGGCGCGCGCGGCCTGCACTGCCTCAGGCGCCATGTCGATGCCATCGGTCCGCATATAGGTGATGTGGCCCGCCTCATACAGGCGCTGCGCGGCGTTCATTGTCTGGCGCGCACCCATGCCGAATTTGCGGCTGGCTTCCTGCTGCAAGGTCGAGGTCATGAACGGGGCAGAGGGGTTGCGGGAAGCGGGTTTTGCTTCGACCGACAGTACTGACAGCTGGCGCGAGGCCACGGCCTGCACCGCGAGTTCGGCAGCGGTGGAATTCTTCAGGCTGTATTTGTCCAGCTTGTCACCGCCCAGCACCGTCAGGCGGGCTTCGAACTCCTGGCCGCGCGGGGTCGCCATCTGGGCGCGCACGGACCAGTATTCCTGGGCGTTGAAGGCTTCGATCTCCATCTCGCGCTCGACGATCAGGCGCAGGCAGACGGATTGCACCCGGCCCGCGGACCGCGCGCCCGGCAGCTTGCGCCACAGCACCGGCGACAGGTTGAAGCCCACGAGGTAGTCCAGCGCGCGGCGGGCCAGATAGGCCTCGACCAGCGGCATGTCGACCTGGCGCGGGTTCTGCATCGCTTCGGTCACCGCTTCTTTGGTGATCGCGTTGAAGGTCACCCGGCTGACCGGCGTGTCCTTCTTGATCGAGCGCCGTTTGGTCAACGCCTCCTGCAGGTGCCAGCTGATCGCCTCTCCCTCGCGGTCGGGGTCGGTAGCGAGAATCAGCGCATTGTCCTCTTTCAGCGCGTCGGCAATCGCCTTGACGTGCTTGCGGGAATCATTGCCGACCTCCCAGGTCATGTCGAAATCGGCGTCAGTATCGACCGAACCATCCTTGGCCGGCAGGTCGCGCACATGCCCGTAAGACGCCAGAACCGTATAGTTTGAGCCAAGATATTTGTTGATTGTCTTTGCTTTGGCCGGGGATTCGACAACGACTACTGGCATAAATTCTGTAACCTCTTCGGACCGCTTCTGCGGGTTCTATGGCGGGGCAGGATGTGGGGCGCAAGGGGAGAATGTCAATCCAGGTGCATTGGACGCGGCGGGAAGCGGGATGTTTACGGTGATATTCCGACGGTTCGCGGCAGCCTGTTCCTGCGGTCCGGCGCGGCAGGCAGGGGCAAGGCAAGGCGCGCAGGGTCAGTCTTCATTTTCCGGAAAGGCCTTGGACAGCAACCCGCCCGGCTGGCGCCTGATCGCGCCTTCCAGCTCCAGATCCGTCAGCGCCGGGGCCAGCAGCTGCGGCGGCAAGGAAAGTTCGCGCAGCAGGTCGGACTCAGATGTGGGGGAGGGCCCCAGCCTGCCGAGGATCTGCTGATGCAGGGCGTTGGTCTGCGCAAGGCTGCGCCGTTCGGGCGGTTGCTGCGGCAGGCCGGCCAGGGCCTGCTGCGGGCTGCCAGCTGCCGGCGCCTGTTCCTGCGGCAGGTCTTGCGGCGGCAGCGCCTCCAGCACGTCAGCGGCACTGCGGACCAGCAGGGCGCCGTCGCGGATCAGCCTGTTGCAGCCGGAACTGCGGGCATCAAAGGGGTGGCCGGGCACCGCCAGCACCTCGCGGCCGTAGTCCAGCGCGTCCCGGGCGGTGATCAGGCTGCCGGATTTAGCGGCCGCCTCCACCACCACAACGGCGCGGGACATGCCGGCAATGATCCGGTTGCGTTTGGGGAAGTCGCGGGCCTGCGGTGTCTTGCCCATCGGCTGCTCTGACAGGCGCAGCCCGGTTTCGCTTATTTCTTCGGCAAGCCGGGCGTTTTCTGCCGGGTAGATCACATCGGCGCCGCCCGCCAGAATGGCAATTGTTCCTGTTTGCAGCGCTGATTGATGCGCGGCGGTGTCGATACCGCGGGCCATGCCGGAAACAACGGTATAGCCAGCCTCGCCCAGGTTTTGCGCCAGCGATCTGGCCATGCGCAACCCCAGCGAAGACGCGTTGCGGGCGCCGACCATGGAAATCATCGGACGCCGCACTGCCGCAAGGTCGCCAATGGCCCACAACAGCGGCGGCGCATCTTTCAGGCTGCGCAGGAGCTCAGGGTATTCCGGGTCGGAAAAGCACAAAAGCCGCGCTTTGGCGGCTTTTGCGGTCCTAATTTCAGCGTCTACCGCCTTGGCGGGGCATGTTTCATACCCTTTGATACCTGCGGAACGTGCCACTTCGGGCAACGCATCCAGCGCGTTCTGCGCTGAACCATATTCAGCGAGCAGCCGGTGAAAGGTCACCGGGCCAACCCGTTTAGAGCGCAAAAGGCGAAGCCAGGAAAACCGGGTATCTTCCGTGGTGGGTGGGAGTGGGGGGTGAGTGGAAGAAAGTGTTTCTTCGGTCATCCGCAGCTCCGCCTGTTTGCAGAACCAGAATTAACCTTAAGGGGGTTAACAGGTGGTGAACGCCGGAGGGTTTTCGGCCAATTCCCCGAAAATTTTCTTAAGTAGCCGGAAAATGGGGGGAATTACCTTTCGCTCACAGTTCGAACGGGGAGGCATTGCCGTAATCCGGGCCGGTAACACTGGCGGGCGGCCCAGATTTTTACGGTCAAAACATGGTTTTACCGAGAATTTGCGCTGCCTCAGGCCGCCGAGCCGCCCACCGTCAGGCCGCCCATCAGCACCGAGGGCTGGCCGACGCCGACCGGCACCCATTGGCCTGCCTTGCCGCAATTGCCCATGCCGGGGTCCAGCGCCATGTCGTTGCCAAGCCCGCGAATCTGCTTCAGCGCGGTGGCGCCGTCGCCGATCAGCGTGGCGCCTTTAACCGGTGCGCCGACCTTGCCGTCCTTCACCCGGTAAGCCTCGGTGCAGGAGAACACGAACTTGCCATTTGTAATATCCACCTGGCCGCCGCCAAATCCCACAGCCCAGATGCCGTCCTTGATGCCTGCGACCAGATCACCGGGATCGGCCTCGCCGCCCAGCATATAGGTATTGGTCATCCGCGGCATCGGCGCGTGGGCGTAGCTTTGACGCCGCCCGTTGCCGGTGGGGGAAACCCCCATCAGCCGTGCGTTCTGGCGGTCCTGCATGAAGCCGACCAGAACACCATCCTCGATCAGTGTGGTTTTCTGGCTGGGCGTGCCTTCGTCATCCACGGTGATTGATCCGCGCCGGTCGGGGATGGTGCCGTCATCCAGTACCGTAACGCCCTTGGCGGCGATCTGCTGACCCATCAGACCGGCAAACGCGGAGGATCCCTTACGGTTGAAGTCGCCCTCCAGCCCGTGGCCGATTGCTTCGTGCAGCAGGATGCCGGGCCAGCCGGGGCCAAGCACCACATCCATCTCGCCCGCAGGCGCTGGCACCGCATCCAGGTTCACCAGCGCAATCCGCAATGCCTCCTGCACCTGGGCCTGCCAGTGCTTGGGATCGACCAGCCCGTCCAGCCCCAGCCGCCCGCCGCCGCCGGCCGAGCCGCTTTCGCGGCGGCCGTCCTTTTCGACGATCACCGACACGTTGAACCGCGCCATGGGGCGGATGTCGCGCACCCGGGTTCCGTCCGCCCGCAGGATCTCTACCTCCTGCAGTGAGGCGGCCAACGATGCAGAGACTTGCACCACGCGCTGGTCCAGATCTCGCGCATAGGCGTCAACCTCGCGCAGGGTCTCCACCTTCACTGGAAAGGGCATAGCGCTGATCGGGTCGGCATCGGTGTACAGCTTGGCGTTGGTCGCCTGCGGCGCATCCGAATAGGTGCCGCCGCCGGTGCCGACTGCCAGCCTGGCCGTTTCTGACGCCCGCTTCAGTGACGCAATGGAGACGTCGGTGGAATGGGCATATCCGGCCACATCGCCGTTCACAGCGCGCAGGCCAAAGCCCTCGGAGGCGTCATAGCTGGCACTGCGCAACCGCCCGTCGTCAAAGGACAGCGCTTCGGATTTGCGGCGCTCTGCAAAAATCTCGCCATCCTCCGCACCATTCAGCGCATCGCGCAGGCTGGCGAGGGCCTCATCCTCGGGGAGCGCGGTTTCAAAGGGACGGAAGGCTGGGTTTTCCATGGCACGGTCCTCGGATTTTTTTGATCTAAATCAAGAAAGCGACGGTTTGACGCTTGGCTGCCTCTTTATCTGTGTCCCCGAATATGATTTTAACCAGCGTCAAAGACAACGGGGCAGGTGCGTTTTGTGGGAATCAATCGATTCCCCCGTATTTCGTGCTGCCGCAGGAACAATGCGATCAACCGATCAGGACAGAACATGAAAAACGCTTTGATGCTTTCGGGCCTTTTCGCCGGCCTTTCAAGCCTTCCAGCAATGGCGCAAGAAGGTCTGAAAACCATTGGCAAGCCGGTTGACGGCGGCCTGAACTTCCAGCCGGCGGCGACTTCGCTGGCGGATGGCTTGCAGAGACTGGATTACATGATCCTGGTGATCATTACCGTGATCTGTGTTTTTGTTGCCGGTCTGATGCTTTACGCCATTGTCCGCTTTAACAAGCGCGCCAATCCGACCCCGGCCAAGTTCACCCACCACACCCCGGTTGAGATCGCCTGGACCATTATCCCGATCCTGGTGCTGGTATTCATCGGTTCCTTCTCGCTGCCGCAGCTGTTTGCCCAGCAGGAAATCCCCAAGGCCGACATCACCATCAAAGTGACCGGCTACCAGTGGTACTGGGGCTACGAATACACCGACCACGAATTCGGCTTTGAGAGCTTCCTGCTGCCCAAGGATCAGCTGGCTGCAAACGGCTATGCCGAGGACGAGTGGCTGCTGGCCACCGACACGGCTGTTGTTGTGCCGTCGGGCAAGACCGTTGTGATGCAGGTGACTGCGGCTGACGTGATCCACTCCTGGACCATTCCCGCATTCGGCGTGAAACAGGACGCGGTTCCCGGCCGTCTGGCGGAACTGTGGTTCAACGTCGACGAAGGCAAGGAAGGCATCTACTTCGGTCAGTGCTCCGAGCTGTGCGGCAAGGACCACGCCTATATGCCGATCACCGTCAAAGTTGTGACCCAGGCGGAATATGACGCCTGGCTGGCAGGCGCCAAAGAAGAATACGCGGGCCTGCCGCAGACCTATCAGGTCGCCTCCAACTGAGACCTGGCCATGCGGAGCTTAAGAGCGCTTCGTGTGGTATAGTCAAAAGACCGGGGTGCGCAGCAATGCGCACCTGTTGCTGCCAAAGGACCCAAGATGAGCGACGCAAGCATCAACGCAAGCCGTGCATATGAAGACGAGGCCAGTTTCGGCGACTACTTCGCCCTGCTGAAACCCCGTGTCATGTCGCTGGTGGTGTTCACCGCTCTGGTCGGGCTGCTGGCCGCGCCCGTTTCCGTGCACCCCGTCATCGGTTTCTGTGCCATCCTGTTCATCGCCATCGGCGGCGGTGCGTCCGGTGCGCTCAACATGTGGTGGGACGCTGACATCGACAAGGTGATGAAGCGCACCCGGGGCCGCCCGATCCCTGCCGGTAAGGTTGAGCCGGGCGAGGCATTGGCGCTGGGTCTGGCGCTGTCGGGCCTGTCGGTGATCATGCTGGCGCTGGCGGCAAATGTTTTTGCCGGCGTCTTCCTAGCCTTCACCATCTTCTTTTACGTGGTGGTCTACACCATGTGGCTCAAGCGCGCGACGCCGCAGAACATCGTGATCGGCGGCGCTGCGGGGGCTTTCCCGCCGGTGATCGGCTGGATTGCCGCCACCGGCACAATGTCGGTGGAACCCTGGCTGATGTTCCTGCTGACCTTCATGTGGACGCCGCCGCATTTCTGGGCGCTGGCGCTGTTCATGCGCTCGGACTATGACGATGCCGGCGTGCCGATGCTGACCGTGACCCACGGCCGCCGCGCAACCCGCGTCCATATTCTGGTATATACAGTCCTGCTGGCGGTTCTGGCCATTGGCACTGCATTCTCCGGCATCGGCGGCCCGCTGTATCTGGCCGCAGCGCTGGTCATGAACGCGCTTTTCCTGCATGGCGCCTGGAAGATCACCCGCCGCGATGAGGACGATTCCGAAAACGACAACTTCAAGGTGGAGCGCAGCTTCTTCAAGCTGTCGTTGCTGTATCTGTTCCTGCATTTCGGTGCGATCCTGGCCGAAGCCCTGCTGAAGCCCTACGGGCTGGGAGGCTGGTAAGATGGCATTGCGCAAAGAGCATGAAATCCACAAGCGCCGCTCCGGCCTCAACAAAGGGGTCGGCATTCTGCTGGGCGCCTTTGTGGTGCTGGTGATGGCGCTGACCATGGCCAAGGTGACCTCGGCCACTTTCAAATTCCCGGACGCCCAGGGAGAGCAGAACTGATGGCGCTGCAGGGGCCGCAGAAAACGGTTGTCCAGCTGGTGGGCGTTGTTGTCCTGATGGGCGGCCTCTCGTGGGCCTCGGTTCCGTTTTATGACTGGTTCTGCCGGGTCACTGGCTTTGGCGGCGTTACCGGCGTTGCCAGCACCGGTTCGGACAGGATTGTGGATCAGACCATCACAGTGCGCTTTGACGGCTCGAAACAGCGCGGCATGCCGTGGGAGTTCAAGCCGTCCCAGCGCGAGATGGAGATCAAGCTGGGGGAAACCGGACTGGCCTTTTACGAGGCCTACAACCCGACAGACCGCCCCGTGGCAGGGCAGGCGTCTTACAATGTGACGCCCTATCAGGCCGGCGGGTTCTTTGAAAAAATAGACTGCTTCTGCTTTACCGAGCAGGTGCTTCAGCCGGGGGAGCGGGTGCAGATGCCCGTGACCTTCTTTGTCGATCCCGAAATCATTGACGACCGGGACGCAAAATACGTGCATACGATCACGCTTTCGTACACGTTTCATGAAATCGATCTGCCCGAGGGCTATGCCGCCCTCGACACCGGGAATAACACCGGGGCAGGGGCAACCACGAACTAGGCCGCTTTGGTGAGGGACACTTGAATGGCGCACGCTAAAAATCACGATTATCATATTCTGCCGCCGTCGATCTGGCCGCTGGCCGCATCGCTGGGCACTTTTGTCATGCTGGTCGGCGCGGTCTTCTGGATGAAGGGCATCACTGCCTGGGCGTTCTGGATCGGCCTGGTTGCAGTTCTCTACTCGGCCTTCGCCTGGTGGTCCGAAGTTGTCGCCGAAAGCAAGGTCGGCGATCACACCAATGTGGTGCGGATTGGCTTGCGTTATGGCTTCATCCTGTTTGTGATGTCCGAGGTGATGTTCTTCTTCGCCTGGTTCTGGTCATTCTTCAAACATGCCATCTACCCGATGGAGACCTATATCGGCACCGAATACGTGGCGCCGGAGATCCTGCCGGTCGACCCGTTCCACCTGCCGCTGATCAACACCCTGGTCCTGCTGCTGTCGGGCTGTGCCGTGACCTGGGCGCACCACGCGCTGGTTCACAACAACGACCGCAAGGCGCTGATCCAGGGCCTGTCCATCGGCATCCTTTTCGGCATCCTCTTCACCTTCCTGCAGGGCTATGAATATGCCCACCTGCTGCACGAAGGCTGGCAGTTCGGTGGCGATGAGTTCTACTCGAACTTCTTCATGGCGACTGGCTTCCACGGTTTCCACGTTGTGATCGGCACCATCTTCCTGACCGTCTGCCTGATCCGCGCGATGAAGGGCGACTTCACCCCTGAGCAGCACGTCGGCTTTGAGGCCGCTGCCTGGTACTGGCACTTTGTGGACGTCGTCTGGCTGTTCCTGTTTGTCGCTGTCTACATCTGGGGCACTTCCGGCCTTTAATGGGCGGCCTCTAACGGACGGTTTGTAACGGTTACATGTTTGCGGTTCCAAAAGCCGCAGACAGACCTTAATGAGCAAGGCGCGCAGGGCATCACGCTCTGCGCGCCTTTACTGTTGAAGCGGAGCGGCCCGGATGCGGCATGTCGGTTTTTTGGTGGTGGTCAGCGGTCTGGGGATTGCGATCCTGCTGACCCTTGGCACTTGGCAGCTGCAGCGGCTGGCGTGGAAAGAGCAGGTCATCGAGGATATAATCTTCCGGCTGGCCGGATTGCCTGAACCCTTGCCAGCCTCCCCCGATGCGGCAGAGCACAAGTACCAAGCCGTGGATCTGTTCGGGACAATCTCCGGTGCGGAGCTGCACGTTTTGGTCAGCTCCAAGGAAACCGGTACCGGCTTCCGGATCATTCAGGCCCTGACGGAAAACAAGACAGGCCGCCGTATTCTGCTGGAACGCGGTTTCGTGCCCGAGGCAGCAAAGAACGCCGAACGCAGCACCGGCCCGGTCTATGTCGCCGGCAACCTGCATTGGCCGGTTGAGCGCGACAGTTTTACCCCGCAGAATGATCCGGACAACAATTTCTGGTACGCGCGCGATCTGGCCGAGATGGCCGCCGCGCTGAAGACAGAACCGGTGCTGGTGATCTCACGCGAGCCTCTCGGGGAAAATGTCCGGCCGATGGGGATCAGCACCAGCACCATCCCGAACAACCACTTGCAATATGCGATCACCTGGTTTTCGCTGGCCTTCATCTGGGCTGCGATGACTGTCTACTTCCTGCGGCGCAACCGCGCCAATTCCTAGAGAGCCAAGGCGATGAAATATATCTCGACCCGGGGCCAAGCGCCCGAGCTGACCTTTGAAGACGCGATGCTGACCGGGCTTGCCCGTGACGGCGGCCTCTATGTGCCGGCCGAAATCCCGCAGATGTCCCAGGATGACATCGCCGCACTGGCCGGTCTCTCCTATGAGGAAACCGCCTTTCGCGTGATGCGCCCCTTCCTTGGCGATTGTTTCACCGACGAGGAATTCCGCGCCATCATCGCCCGCGCTTATCAGGGCTTTGGCCACGCTGCCCGCGCGCCGCTGAAACAGCTGGCGCCGAACCATTTCCTGCTGGAGCTGTTCCACGGTCCGACGCTGGCGTTCAAGGATTTCGCCATGCAGCTGATCGGCCAGCTGTTCCAGACCGCACTGGAACGCCGCGGCGACCGGGTGACCATCGCAGGCGCCACCTCGGGCGATACCGGGTCGGCGGCGATGGAGGCTTTCCGCGGTCTCAGCAATGTGGATGTGTTCATCCTGTATCCGCATGGCCGGGTGTCCGAGGTGCAGCGCCGTCAGATGACCACGCCTGCGGATGCCAACGTCCACGCGCTGGCTGTCGATGGCGATTTTGACGATTGCCAGGCCCGCGTAAAAGACATGTTCAACGACTTCGATTTCCGCGACGGCGTGAAACTGGCCGGCGTGAACTCGATCAACATCGCCCGCGTGCTGGCGCAGGTGGTCTACTATTTCTCCGCCGCTGTCTCCTTGGGCGCGCCGCAGCGCAGGGTCAGCTTCACCGTGCCCACCGGCAATTTCGGCGACATCTTTGCAGGCTTCATCGCCAAGCAGATGGGCCTGCCCATCGACCAGCTGGTGGTCGCCACCAACCAGAACGATATCCTGCACCGCTGCCTGTCGGGGCAGGGCTACTACAAGGGCGATACCGCGCCCTCGATCTCACCCTCGATGGACATCCAGGTGTCGTCCAACTTCGAGCGCGCGCTGTTCTATGCCTACGGTCAGGACAGCAAGGCTGTGGCGCTGTTGATGGATGAGCTGAGGAACGGCGGTTTTGACGTCTCCCAGGGCGCGATGCAGGCGCTGAGCGAGACCTACGTCTCGGGCCGCACCTCCGAAGAGGAGACCCTGGCGACCATCAAGTCCGAACTGGCCGCCTCGGGCGAGCTGCTGTGCCCGCATGGCGCCGTGGCTGTGAAGGTTGCGAATGAGCACCGCACGGCCGATGTGCCGATGATCACGCTGGCCACAGCGCACCCGGCGAAATTCCCGGCAGCGGTCGAAGATGCCAGCGGCATCCATCCGCCTCTTCCCCCGCGCATGGGCGACCTGTATGACAGGCCGGAACGGGTGACCCGGATCGCCAACGATCTGGCCGCCCTCGAGGATCACATCAGAAAGAATATCGCGAATTGACAGTTCAGCAGCACACACTCGCCAACGGGTTCCGCATCGTCTCCGAACACATGCCGGGACTGGAATCCGCGGCGGTCGGGATCTGGGTAAACGCCGGCGGCCGCCACGAGCGGCTTGAGCAGAACGGCATCGCCCATTTCCTGGAGCACATGGCCTTTAAGGGCACCAAGACCCGCTCGGCCCTTCAGATCGCCGAGGAGATCGAGGATGTGGGCGGCTATATCAACGCCTACACCTCGCGTGAGGTGACGGCATATTACGCCCGCGTGCTCAAGGGGGACGTGCCGCTGGCGGTGGATGTGATCGGGGACATCCTGCTGAACCCGGTGTTTGATGCCCGCGAGATCGAGATCGAGCGCGGGGTGATCCTGCAGGAAATCGGCCAGTCGCTGGACACGCCGGACGATGTGATCTTTGACTGGTTGCAGGAAGAAAGCTACCGCGGCCAGCCTTTGGGCCGCACCATCCTGGGTCCGGCAGAGCGCGTCAGCAGCTTCAACCGCGAAGATCTGCAGAGTTTCGTGGCTGAGCACTACGGCCCTGGCCAGATGATTCTGGCTGCGGCCGGCGGCGTCGATCACGATGTTCTAGTCAAGTTGGCCGAGCGGCTGTTCGGCCACATGGAAGCCAAGCCCGATTTCACCGCTGAAGGCGCGCGGTTCACCGGCGGCGAGGCGCGGCAGGTCAAGGATCTGGAGCAGGCGCATTTCGCTCTGGCGTTTGAGGGCCCCAGCTATCGCGACCAGTCGATGTATACCTCGCAGATCTACGCCAGCGCGCTTGGCGGCGGCATGTCCTCCCGGCTGTTCCAGGAAGTGCGTGAAAAACGCGGTCTGTGCTACACGATCTTTGCGCAGGCCGGGTCTTATGCCGATACCGGCGCGATGACGATCTATGCCGGCACCTCTGGCGAGCAGCTGGAGGAACTGGCAGGCATCACCATCGACGAGATGAAACGCGCCGCGGACGACATGACCGAGGCCGAGGTCGAACGCGCCCGCGCCCAGATGAAGGCCGGGATGCTGATGGGGCTGGAAAGCCCGTCGAACCGGGCTGAACGTCTGGCCCGCCTGGTGCAGATCTGGGGCAATGTTCCGTCGCTGGAGCACACGGTTGAGCGGATTGAGGCTGTGACCACCAAGGATGTGCGCGGCATGGCCGAGGAGATGGCGGTTTCGGCACCGGCGGCTCTTGCGCTTTATGGCCCGGTTGCAGACGCCCCGGCGCTGGAGAGGCTGCAGGAGAGGCGCGCCGCCTGATGCTGCTGAACCGCCGCAAGGTCCGCATTGAAACCGAGCGCCTGACTCTCAGGCCGCCGGTGCATGCGGATTTTCACGGCTGGGCGGCGCTGCGGCTGCAGAGCCAGCCGTATCTGACGCCATGGGAGCCGAGCTGGGCGGCGGATCATCTCAGCCGCAAGTCGTTCACCAACCGGGTCTATTGGGCCCGCCGGTCGGTGTCTGGGGGCACGGCGCTGCCGCTGTTCCTGGTCCGGCGGTCCGACAATATGCTGATGGGCGCGATCACGCTGGACAATATCCGCCGCGGGCCGGCCCAGGCAGGAACACTGGGGTACTGGACCGGGTTGCCCTTTGCCCGTCACGGCTACATGCGCGAGGCGATCGGCGCGGTGGTGCATCACGCCTTCAGCAAACTGGATCTCAGCCGGATTGAGGCTGCATGCCTGCCGGAAAACCAAGCTTCCCGCGGGCTGCTGGAGAAATCCGGCTTCAAATACGAAGGCGTCGCCCAGTCCTATTTGCAGATCAACGGCCGCTGGCGGACCCATGTTCTGTACGCTTCGCTGCGCCACGACCGCCGCGGCAAAACCCTGACGGGCCAGGCATGACCGCAGGCGCACAGGCAGCCGGGAACTCCCGCCCGTCGCTGGTGCATTGAAATGCACCGCTCCCGTTGGGGGCAGCGCCGCACCTGCGGTGCGGCGCTGCCCGGCCTTGCGGCCGCAAAGATTTCCGCGGCCGCCATGGCTGCGCCGGGCCGCAGGCCGGAGCCACGCCCAACTGAGAGGCGGAATTTTCAATTCTGCTGGAACAGGCGGGAGCGTACCCGGCGCAAATTTCCGCCCCGGGGGCTGACAACT
Organism: Leisingera sp. MMG026; assembly: GCF_021654205.1. Taxonomy (NCBI): domain Bacteria; kingdom Pseudomonadati; phylum Pseudomonadota; class Alphaproteobacteria; order Rhodobacterales; family Roseobacteraceae; genus Leisingera; species Leisingera sp. MMG026. Next base: position 34,181 of record NZ_JAKFZM010000016.1, read on the forward strand.
GCGGTTTGCGCCCTAGAACCTGCTTCATGCGCGGCTTTTGCTGTCTCCTTTGGCTGATCCTCTGTGCCACTGCCCTCCAGGCCCAGGAGCGGCGGGCGAGCCATTGTATCGCGCTGGCCGGGGCAACCCCTGGCCTGGAGTATCTGCACCAAGCCGGCTGGCAGGATCCTGTTTCCCAGGACAGCGTGCAGGTCCGCTATATCGCGCATGCATCCTTCCTGCTGCGCACCGAAGGCGGGCTGAATGTGGTCACCGATTTCACCGGCTTCACCGGCGCTGCGCCGCTGGTCCCGGATGTGGTCACCATGAACCACGCCCATGAAACCCATTGGACGGCGCATCCCGATCCAGCCATTCCCCATGTGCTACGGGGCTGGGGGCCGCTTGAGGACGGGATAAAACACCATCTGGACCTTGGCGAAATGCTGATCCGCAATGTCTCCACTGACATCCGCAACATGTTCGGAGGCGTGGCAGCGCACGGCAATTCGATCTTCGTTTTTGAGGCGGCTGGCCTCTGCATCGGCCATCTGGGTCATCTTCACCACGTGCCAACCCCGGAACAATATGCGGCGCTGGGGCGGCTGGATGTGGTGATGGCGGCGGTGGATGGCGGCATAACCCTGCCGCTGGATCAAATGCTGGAGGTGCTGGGGCGGTTGCGTTCCTCCGTCATTATCCCGATGCATTGGTTCAGCGACGCATCGCTGCAGCGCTTCCTGGCCCGGGCCGGCCCTGAGTTTGATGTCGTGAATGAAGGCAATAGCACCCTTACGGTCTCCCTGCGCAGCCTGCCCGGCCGTCCGACGATCCACGTGCTGCAGCCAAAGTACCTAGCTGAAGAATAGTGACCTGCCTTGCCAGCCGGTTCCGCTTCCGGCATGGATGAGGCATGATGCTGAACTCTGCAGATACTGCCTTTGCCAACCACCTCTCGAACCTGCTGCCGGAAGGTGTGCTGCGGCCGCCGGAGCCGCGATATCTTGAGGAACCGCGCGGCCGCTACCAGGGGCAGGCAGGGGTGCTGGCCTTGCCGCAGACGGTGGAGCAGGTCTCACGGCTGATCCGCGAGGCCAGTGCCGCCCGGGTGCCGGTTGTGCCCTATGGCGGCGGCACCGGCCTGGTCGGCGGCCAGGTGATGCCGGACGGCCCGGCGCCGCTGGTGCTGTCGCTGGAACGGATGAAGGCAATCCGGTCGGTCCACCCGCAGGAAAATGTCCTGATTGCCGAAGCGGGGGCCATTCTGGCGGATGTCCAGACAGCGGCGGAAGAGGCAGGGCGGTTGTTTCCCCTGTCGCTGGCGGCAGAGGGATCAGCCAGGATCGGCGGCAACCTTTCGACCAATGCCGGCGGCGTCAACGTGCTGCGCTATGGCAATGCACGCGACCTCTGCCTGGGGCTGGAGGCGGTGCTGCCTTCTGGAGACATCTGGCACGGGCTGTCGCGTTTGCGCAAAGACAACACGGGTTATGACCTGAAAAACCTGCTGATCGGCGCCGAGGGCACGCTGGGGGTTATCACTGCCGCCGCGCTGAAGCTGTCGCCGATCCCTGTCACGCAGGGAACCGCGCTTTTCACAGTGAAGGACCCTGCTGCTGCCATTGCGCTGCTGGCTCTGGCCCGCGGCCACGCCGGCGAATCCGTCAGTGCTTTTGAACTGATCCACGGGCAAGGTCTGGCGTTTCTGGCGGAGGCTCTGCCGGAGATCCGCCAGCCGTTTGACGACACGCCTGAGTGGTGCGTGCTGATCGAATTGGGCTTGCCTCAGGGCGTGGTTGCTGAGGACACTCTGGCAGAGTTGTTCGAAGCCGCAGAGGCGGCAGGACTGGTTGCGGATGGCGTGATTGCCCAGTCCGGATCCCAGCGGCAGGCGCTGTGGGCGGTGCGCGAGAATATTCCGCTGGCCAACAAGGCAATCGGATCGGTTTCCAGCCACGACATCTCGGTGCCGATCTCGGATATTCCTGCCTTCATCGAACGGGGCAGAGAGATGGTCGCAGGCCTTGGTGATTTCCGCATCAACTGCTTTGGCCATCTGGGAGACGGCAACCTGCACTACAATGTGTTCCCGCCAAAGGGGCAATCCCGCGACCAGTTCAGGCACATGCGTGAAGCAGTGAAAACGGCGGTGCATGATCTTGTTCATGCCTTTGGCGGCTCTTTCAGTGCTGAGCACGGGGTCGGGCGGATGAAAACGGGCGACCTGGAACGCTATGGCGACCCGGTCAAGCTGGCGGCCATGCGGGCAATCAAGCAGGCACTGGATCCCAACGGCATCATGAATCCTGGCGCGGTGCTGAAGGCCGGCTGACCCGTCCGGGCATTCCCAAGATCTCCCGCAGCCGCATCAGCCCGGCTGCGCCGGACCGCCTGGCGGCTTTGGGCCCGGCGCCGCGCATCCGCGCGGCGTGCCCTTTCAGGCCCTTGCGGGCCGGAAAGGGCTATGCCCAACGGGAAGAGCCGTTCGCAAGAATGGCGTTTGTCCGGCGGGAGCCCCCGGCCCGGACGCTGTCCTTACAGTGCTCAGAGGCCGTCAAATTCACACAGCACATGCACATCCATGCCCATGCTCTCCAACAGCTTGCGGCCACCGAGTTCCGGCAGATCGACGATGAAGGAGCAGGAGACAATCTCGCCGCCCAGCCGCTCGATCAGCTTGATGCCCGCGCCCGCAGTGCCGCCAGTTGCCAAGAGGTCATCAACTACCAGGATCTTCTCGCCCGGCTTGATGGCGTCGTCGTGGATCTCGACAATCGCCTCGCCGTATTCCAGCTTGTACTCTTCGCTGATGGTGGTGCCGGGCAGCTTGCCTTTCTTGCGGACGGGCACAAAGCCGACGCTCAGCTGATGGGCAATCGCGCCGCCCAGGATAAAACCACGTGCTTCAAGCCCCACCACTTTGTCGATCCGTTCACCCGCATAGGGATGCAGCATCTGGTCGATCGCCATGCGGAACCCGCGCGGATCGGCAAACAGCGTGGTCACATCGCGGAACAGGATCCCTTCATGGGGGAAATCAACGATGGTGCGGATGTAATCCTGGACGGCGGGCTTCTTGGGCATCGGTCAGGCTCCCCTTGGCGCAATTGTGACAGCAGCCCGGCAGTGCCGCCGGGCCATTGGCGGTTTGGCCGATGCAGCGCTGTCATGCAAGGGGGAACCGTGAGCATGCGGTTCGGGGCTGCCGCAGGAGGCCTGCTGACACTGGCCGCGTGCGGGGGCAGCGGCGCGGGGATAGGTCACCGGGGAAAACGGGTGCTCCAGCGCATCAGCGCTTCCAGCGGTCCGTTTCTGGCAAAAATGTTCCAGATCCAGACCAGCACCATCGACAGGGCGCAGAAGCCAAGCGAGTAGCCGAAGATCCGGGAGGTGCCGAGCGAACCGTCCAGCTGGCCCATGGCTTCCAATGTGCCCATTCCCAACAGGATATGCGCCGCATAGAGGCTCAGCGCTTGCCGCCCTGGTGCTGCTAGCCATTCCCCCAGCCCAGCCTTGTCCAGCGCCGGGCCGATCGCCAGCATCAGCCCGGTCACGGCAACCGCGGTGCCGGAGGCTGCGATAATGTAGAACGGGCCAGGGGGAATGGCGCTGGTGCCGAAGAGTTCGGCCAGCTCTGGATCCTGCAGCAGCATCCCGGGCAGGGCGCCCAGCACTGCCGCTGCCACGCCCCAGACGATCATGCGGGCCTGCACCCGGCGGCTGGCCAGATCCAGGCGCCCGATCCACATGCCCAGAAACAGGAACGCGGCCCAGGGGAACACCGGATGCCAGCCGTTGAAGAAGGAATGGCGCAGAAAACCTTCCAGCGTCCAGAACTCCGCGTAGGTCAGTGTGTCCCAGTTCCAATGCGCCTCGTAATCCAGCACCAGCAGCCCTGCCAGCCCGATCGCCAGCGTGCCCGCGGCGGCCCAAAGCAGCGTCCGGCTGGAGACGGTCAGGAACGGCAGCGCCACCAGGAAATACAGCGCATAGAAGTGCAGGATGTCGGCGTCGAATATGGTCAGGTTCAAAAGGCCGATCGCAAACAGGAACACAGCGCGCCGGAACATCGTTGCCCGGTCCGGCTTACCCAGCGACACCCCGATTCCTGCCAGCACCACAAACAGCGCGGCTGCGCGGCCCTCCAGGCTGTTGGTGAACAGAGAGATTGCATCGGTTCCCGGCGCCACCTGCGCCGCAATGCGGAAGTTGACCAGCACCATGCCGCAAAAGGCAAGGAAGCGGGCGATGTCCAATCCGTGAAGGCGCATGAAAGAGGTCCTGAAATCAGCTACGTCGAAGCAAGGTCTGCTGCACGATAAAGGGACACGGCCCGGTAAAGAAAAGAGGCGGCCCTGCAAAGACCGCCCCGATAGTTCAAAACTGTTGCAGCCTTGGATCAGCCCAGAACCCGGCCCGCCACTGCATCCAGTTTGGCCAGCAGAGCAGGATCGCGTTTCCCGGGTGCAGTCATGATCGCATATTCCAGCGCCTTGTCGCAGCCATGCGGGCAATCCGCACGATCCTGGCCCAGCAGACCGGGCAGGCGGCGGACCAGTTCGCGGGCATTGGCAGAGTTGCCCTGCAATGTTGCAATGATATCAGTGATTTCCACCGCGCCGTGTTCCGGATGCCAGCTGTCGTAATCGGTGACCATTGCCACCGAGGCATAGCATAGCTCCGCCTCACGGGCGAGTTTGGCTTCGGGCATGTTGGTCATGCCGATCACATCGCAGCCCCATTGCGCGCGGTACATCTTGCTTTCCGCCATGGACGAAAACTGGGGCCCCTCCATGCACAGGTAGGTGCCGCCGCGGTGGATGTTGATACCTGCATCCTTGCCCGCTGCTTCGGCGGCGTCCGAGAGCCGCTCGCAGGTCGGATGCGCCACGCTCACATGGGCCACGCAGCCAGTCCCGAAGAAGCTTTTTTCGCGCGCGAAGGTCCGGTCAATGAACTGATCCACAACAACAAAATCGCCCGGCGCCATTTCTTCGCGGAACGACCCGCAGGCAGAGACCGAGAACACGTCTGTCACCCCCAGCCGCTTCAGCGCGTCGATATTGGCGCGGTAGGGAACTTCGGTCGGGGAATGCACATGGCCGCGGCCGTGGCGGGGCAGGAAGGCCATTTTCACTCCGTCCAGGGAGCCGGTCAGGATCTGATCCGATGGCGCCCCCCAAGGCGTTTCGACCGAGACCCACCCGGCGCCTTCCAGCCCGTCGATCTCATAAATGCCCGAGCCGCCGATCACGGCAATCATGGTTTCACGGGGTTCTGATGCGGTCACGTGCTGCCCTCCTGATGCTGCTCGTTGGGATATGCACAAGCGGGGCCGGATTTGGCAAGAGCAAGGTGATCAACAGCGGACGGCAGGTGTGGCCCCCTGTGCACCGGTGTGTGCCGATGGCGCAGGAGCCTCCGGCGGGAGTATTTTTGAAAAGATGAAACAGCGGGAGCCATTCCGCCGTGTAATCCAGGCAAGCGTTGCGGCGCGGGCAGCGCGAGGAGAGGGACCAAGCGAACGCCCAAATCTTAACGAGCGCTAAAGTTAAGCGTCAGCCCTTTTGACCAAATGTTTCGCGCGCGAAACATTGCGGCAGAAAAGCTGACCTATTTGAGGTGTCGCAGGGCCGAACCTCAATCACAGGAAAGCCAAATGGCCGTCTGTGGTCAGCGGCGCGGATTTGGCGGCGTTCGGCAGACAAAGACGAAAACCCGCCATCTGGCGGGTTCTCCGGTTTCGCATATCCCGGGCTCAGCCTTCGTAGTCGGGCAGGGCTTTCAGCTCGTCTTCGGTCATCGAAATGTAGACGCGCAGGTCCGAGCCGTCGTCGGCACGCAGGATGTCGATCTTCGACAGTTCCAGCTCAACCGGTTTTTCGCCCAAGCCAAGGAAACCGCCAACGTCGATAACGGCGGCCTTGACCTCGCCGGCATCAGTCAGCAGCAGTTCGGAGACTTCACCGATCCATTCGTCATTGGAGTCATAGGCTGCTGCACCAGTCAGCTTCTCGGCGGTCAGATCGGTCTCTTCCGCAGTCATGTATCCGTCGCGCTCTACCGGCACCCGGGGCTGCATGGCCGCTGTGGCTTCAGTGTCGGTCATGTGTTCAGTGGACCCGGTTTCTGCGGTGCCGGTTACCTCAGCCTCTGCTTCAACCTCTGCCTCGGCTGCGGCATCTGCGGCTTCTTCAGCTGCGGCTTCGGCTTCCGCGGCGAGCTCGCCTGCTTCCTCGGCAACCGTATCAGCAGCCCCTTCTGCCGCAGCCCCGGCTTCTGCAGCAATCTCTGCGCCTTGTTCGGAGATCGCCTCGGCAGCCTCTTCGGTGGCCGTATCGGATGCGAAGGCAGGGAAAGTTGTCACGGCGGCCAGCGCCGTGGAAAGTAGCAGCTTTTTCATGACCATTCTTCCTTAATCTAAAGTGGCTCGTTGGTGAGCAGTCGATGAAAAAACGCCTGGCAGCGGTGCTCGGTTCCCAGAGGGATGTGAAAAACCGCTGGAGGCGCTTCAGGTCCGGGCAAAGGGCCGTGTCCAGGCATTGGCCGGGTGCCGTGAATATCCCGCACCCTTGCCCCATTGGCGTATTTCCGCTAGGGGCGGGCTGCGGACACTCCCCTTCCAAGTACAGGTACACCCAATGAGACGCGCAGCCATGGCTTTGCTGGCCAAGCAGATTTCCCCGCCCAACCTCTCCATCATGCAGGACGAGGGCTTTACCGTGGCCCGCGTGCGCACCGAATTGCTGTCCGGCCTCACCGTGGCGCTGGCGCTTGTGCCCGAGGCGGTGGCCTTTGCCTTTGTCGCGGGCGTGCATCCGTTGGTCGGGCTTTATGCGGCCTTTATGGTGGGGCTGATCACCGCGGTGTTTGGCGGCCGGCCGGGGATGATCTCGGGCGCTACGGGTGCGCTGGCGGTGGTGATGGTGGCGCTGGTGGCGCAGCACGGGGTCGAGTATCTGTTTGCCACAGTGGTCCTGATGGGGATTTTGCAGATCATCGCGGGTGTCATGCATTGGGGCAAGTTCATCCGCCTGGTGCCGCATCCGGTGATGCTTGGCTTTGTGAACGGTCTGGCGATTGTGATCTTCCTGGCGCAGCTGACCCAGTTCAAGGACCCGGAAAACACCGAAGCCTGGCTGGCAAGCTCGCAGCTGGTGATGATGCTGGGTCTGGTGGGGCTGACCATGCTGATCATCTGGGGCACGCCAAAGATCACCGCGATCATTCCGGCCCCGCTGGCCGGGATCGGCATTGTGGCAGGGCTGGTGATTGCCTTTGGGATTAATGTGCCGACCGTTGGCGACATGGCCTCGATCAAAGGCGGGTTCCCGGCGTTTCATAATCCGTTTGGCACCGGCGAGGGGCTTTATGGCACTGCTTTGGCGCCGTTCACGCTGGAGACACTGTGGATCATCCTGCCTTATGCGGTGATCCTGGCGGCGATTGGCCTGATTGAGAGCCTGCTGACGCTGAACCTGGTGGGCGAGATCACCGGCAAGCGCGGCGGTGCCAGCCAGGAGTGTATCGCGCAGGGCGCGTCGAATGTGGTCACAGGCTTTTTTGGCGGTATGGGCGGCTGCGCGATGATCGGCCAATCGATGATCAACGTGAAATCCGGCGGCCGGACGCGGATTGCGGGCATTACTGCGGCGCTGTTTCTGCTGGCGTTCATCGTTGTGGCCTCGCCGCTGATCGAGCAGATCCCGCTGGCGGCCCTTGTGGGCGTGATGTTCATGGTGGTGATCGGCACCTTTGCCTGGAACAGCTTCAAGGTGATGACCAAAGTGCCGCTGATGGATGCCTTTGTCATCGTGCTGGTGACCGTGGTGACGGTGATGACCGACCTGGCGATTGCGGTTGTGGTGGGCGTGATCGTCTCGGCGCTGGCCTATGCCTGGAACAATGCACGCCGCATTCACGCCTATACCCGCGAATCTGAGAGCGACAAGGGCGCCAAGGTCTATGAGATCGAAGGCCCGCTGTTCTTTGGCTCTACCGATGGGTTCATCGAGCTGTTTGATGTGGCAGGTGATCCGGATCATGTAATTGTGGATTTTGCCCGCAGCCGGGTGGTCGACCAATCAGCCTTGCAGGCAATCGAGGCATTGGCGGGCAAGTATGAGGCCGAGGGCAAATCTGTGGTGCTGCGCCATCTGAGCCGGGATTGCCACCAGCTGCTGACCAAGGCGGGACATCTGATGGTCGATAGCGATGATGACCCGGACTATGAAGTTGCGGTGGACTACTCGGTCAAAACCGGGGTTCTGGGCGGCCATTGACGCCTGATCGTTTGAAAGAGAAACCCGCGGGTCTGGCGAGCCGCGGGTTTTTTTGAAAGGGGCTCTGGCTCACCATACCAGCAAATACCAGTGGCAGGGCTTAGTCGGGGGCGAGGGTTTCCAGCATGTCGAGGTCGCCGGAAAGAAGCGCGGGTTCAGCGGCGGCGATCAGCTCAGGCGGCCAATCCCACCATTTGAGGCTCAGCAGCCGGGCGATCTGCGGCTTGGGGAAACGGAAGCTGTGCACCGTGCCGGGGTTGCCGGTGATGACGGCATAGGGCGGGACAGAGCCGCGCACCACCGCGCCCGCGCCGATGATAGCTCCGTCGCCGATACGGGCGCCGGGCAGGATCAGCGCGCCATAGCCGATCCAGACGTCGTTGCCGATCACCGTGTCGCGGGTGTCCGGCTGAAACCCTGTCATCTGCGTCTGATCGAACACCGGGAAGGGAAAGCAGCTGAGCCCGTCCTGGGCGTGGTTGGCTGAGGCGGTGATGAAGCGCACACCGTCCGCGATCTGGCAGAACTTTCCGATCACCACACGCTCGCGCGAACCGGGAAAGAGGTAGGGCGCAAGATGGCCGGCCCAATCCTTTGGCGGCTCAAAGGCGGAGGCATAGGTAAAGGCGCCGATGGAGAAATTCGGGTGATCAACCGCTTCGGACAGCATTACGGTGCCGGCATGGGCGCTGCCGTCCGGCAATGTGATCGGATTGCGTTTTTTCGGGTCAGGCAATGGCATGTCGGGTCTCAATCATCGGGGCGGGTGAGCGGGAACAACTCGCGCACCACTGAATAGTCGCGGTAGCCGAGGCGGGCCAGCGGCTGGAATGCGGTGACATCAAAGGTGCCGTCGCGCAGGCAGTCATCGCGCAGATGCACGCCGGTCACCTCGCCGAACACCACCTTGTTCGCCTCGCCCGGCAGGGTCACGATCCGGGTCAGTTTGCACTCCAGCGCGGCCGGCGCTTGGGCCACACGGGAACAGGCGATGGTTTCGCAGTCTATGGCTTCAAGCCCTGCATGGGCGAATTCGTCCGCCTCCTTGGGCAGCGCGGCGGAGCTGGCGTTCATAGCCTCCCGCAGCGCGTAAGACACCACATTGACGCAGAACACGCCGGTTTCCTCGATATTGGCAACGCTGTCCTTGGTGCCCTCTTGGTCGGGCTTGCTGCTGGTGGAGGCAAACATCACCTGCGGCGGGCTGTAAGCCACTGCGTTGAAAAAGGAATAAGGCGCCAGATTGTTCACCCCGCCGGCGGAGCGCGAAGAGATCCAGCCGATTGGCCGCGGTGTGACGATGGCATTAAACGGGTTGTGGGGCAGGCCGTGGCCGTCCTCGGGTCGGTAGAACATTCGTGCTTCCTGCTCAGGGGATTTCAGGGGCTTAGGTGTTTGCCCAAGGCTTACGCCCGTGTTAGGCCGAATGCCAGCCTGCAGGGGGAAAATGCGGAGGCCGGAACAGGGACATGGCGGCGTGATCGAATTGATGGCAGAGCAGCCGGAAGACCGGTGGGAGGTTGAGGCGCTGTATGACCTGTGCTTTGCGCCGGGCCGCGAGGCGTTGTCGTCCTACCGGTTGCGCGACGGGGTGCCGCCGGTTGCAGGTCTCAGCGAGGTGGCGCGCGACAGTGACGGCATCCTGGCCGCAGCCATCAGGTATTGGCCGGTTCTTATTGGCACGGCGCCTGCGCTGCTGCTGGGGCCTGTTGCGGTGCATCCGACACGGCAGGGCGAGGGGCTGGGCGGGTCTTTGATTCGCGACAGCGTCGCCAAGGCAGAGGAAACCGGATGGGCACGGGTGATGCTTGTGGGCGATGCGCCCTATTACCGGCGCTTTGGTTTTACGAAACTGACCGGGGTTGAAATGCCGCCGCCCACCAACCCGGACCGGGTTTTGGGAATGGCGCTGCAAGACGCGGCCTGGGACGGCATCCAGGGGCAGGTGCGCCGCTGGCGGGGTTGAATTCCCGCCCCTGGCTGCCGATCTTTAAGGAGGGCAGAGGAGGCGCTTGTGGCGGACGTTTTATCAACAGCACGGGTATTTACCCCGCAGGATATTGAAGCTGAACTGGAGGCGCTGGCTCAGCGGCACCGGGCGGCGGGCGGCTTTGGCGTGGACCTTTTGAACCGGCTGGGCGGCAGCGGCGAAAGCCTGCTGGAGCGGCTGCCGGAGCCAGTGCGGGCCGGGCTGACAGGCGCCACTGAGACCGCCCTCCGGGTTGCCATGAAGGGGGCCAGCCAGTCACGCCGCCTGGTGGCGGATCAGAAACCGGGCGTCGACCGGATGGTGAGCGCAGCCATGGGCGCTGCGGGCGGCGCCGCGGGCCTGCCGGGCGCATTGGTGGAGCTGCCTGCGACAACCGCGTTTTTGCTCCGGACCATCCAGGGCGCCGCAGCTGCGGAGGGGTTCGACCCGGAGGCCGACAGCGTGCGTTTTGATTGCATTCAGGTGTTTGCTGCGGCTGGCCCATTGGCCGAAGATGACGGTGCGGATCTGGGCTTTGTCTCGGTGCGGCTGGGGCTGCCGGGAGGCTTGCACAAGCTGATTGCCCAGGTGGCGCCCAAGCTGGGTGCAGTGCTGGGGCAAAAGCTGGCAGCCCAGGCGGTGCCGATCGCCGGGGCCGTTGCCGGGGCCGCAGTGAATTACGTCTTTGCGGGCTATTACCGCGAGATGGCGCATGTGCATTTCGGACTTCGGCGGCTGGCAGTGGATGCAGATCTGCCGCAAGAGGAGCTGGCCGCAAAGCTGCGGCAGCGGCTGCACAGCCCAGGTGCGGCACAGTAGATACAACAGACCTCTTGCACTTGCCGCGGCGGGAGATTTAATCAACCCTTCCTGCTAAGAGGGAAAGCATGATTCAATACAGCCTCAAATGCACCGATGGCCACAGGTTCGACAGCTGGTTCCAATCGGCGGCGGCCTTTGACAAGCTGGCAGCGGCGGGTCTGGTGTCCTGCGCTGTCTGCGGTGGCGCGCAGGTGGAGAAGGCGATTATGGCGCCACGGGTCCGCCCCGGGCGCAAGGCGGTGTCTGCTGTCGGGGAACCGGAACCGCAGGCTGCTGCGCCCGCCGCTCCGGCTGCGCTCCCCGCAGCTGCGCCGGCGGCTGCTGCAGGACCCGGCATGCTGAGCCGCCCTGCGGGCGCGGTGGAAAAAGCGATTGCTGATCTGCGCAAGAAGGTTGAGGAAAACTCCGATTACGTCGGCGGCAGTTTTGTTCAGGAAGCACGGGCAATGCACCTGGGCGAGGCGCCGGAGCGGGCGATTCATGGCGAGGCCAAGCTGGAAGATGCGCGGGAGCTGATCGAGGAAGGCGTGCCGGTCATGCCGCTGCCGTTCCGTCCCGGGCGCAAAACAAACTGAAGGGCAGAGCAAAAATGCATGCAGTTGTAACAGGAACCAGCCGCGGCATCGGCAAGGAGCTGGTGAAACGGTTGCAGGAGGCGGGCTATGAGGTGACAGGCACCTCGCGCGATCACTCCTCGGGCGTCAAGCTGGATGTCTCCGACCCTGGCCAGCAGGCGCGCTTTGCGGCCCAGATCAAGAACCGGCCGGCGGATCTGCTGGTGTGCAATGCCGGGGTCTATATCGACAAGGCGATGGGGCTTGAGGACTACTCGGCCGAGGTCTGGGCCAAGACCCTGGCCGCCAATGTGACCGGCGTGTTTCTGACGGTGCAGGCGATGTTGCCCAATTTGCGGCTGGCAGAAGAGCCGAAGATCGCCATCCTGTCCTCGCAGATGGCCAGCCAGTCGCGCGCACCCGGCGGCAGCTATGCCTACCGCGCGTCCAAGGCCGCGGCGCTGAACATCGGCCGCAACCTGGCCACTGATCTCCAGCCGGAAGGAATTGCCGTCGGCATCTATCACCCGGGCTGGGTACGCACCGACATGGGCGGTTATGAAGGCGATATCACGGTGGAAGAGTCCGTCGCCGGGCTGATCAATGAATTCGCAGTGCTGAACCTGGACACCACTGGCTGTTTCCACACCTGGGACGGCCGTATTCAGCCTTACTGACTTTACTTTCGCACAGTAGGCTTAAGGCTCCCAAGCCCGCAAAGGCCTGGCTGCGCCAGCCCCGTTTGCGGGCTTGGGCCGGGGGGGGGGCGGGGGGGGGGGGGGGGGGGGGGGGGGGGGGGGTGGGGGGGGGGGGGGGGGGGGGGGGGGGGGGGGGGGGGGGGGGGGGGGCCCCCCCGCCCCCCCCCCCCCCGGCACCGTGCATTGGCACGGTGCTATGCCCAACGGGCATAGGGCCTGATAAGGCCCGTTGCCGGGCGGGAGTGCCTGCCTGTGCTCAAGCTGCCGCGCATTAAAGGTACAGCTTGCATGAAAAAACCGGCGCAGAACCTGCGCCGGCTTTTGTCTTGTCGGTCTGGCCTGCCACGAGTGACGGCCAGCCGGTCACTCCCAGCAGCTGACCAGCACAGTCATGCCGGACGCCAGCCGGGTCATTGCCGCATTGGGCAGGCTGCCTGCCGGCGCGCTTTGTGCTGCCGGGGTCATACCTGCGGTGTTCAACGCGCTGCGGATGGCTTCGGCGTTGACGGCAAAGCTGACACCTTCGGGCAGTTGCTTGCCCTCGATCTGGCGCGGCAGCAGCATCCCCAGAACAGCGCCGCTGCTGTCCAGAACCGGACCGCCCGCATCACCGGGCTGGGCTGACAGTTCCAGCCGGGCAACGCCGGTGTTGCCATCCAGGCTTTTGACGTCTGCGACTTTGCCCCAGGTCAGGCTTGGTGCGCCCAGCACACCCTCATAGGAGAAGCCGGAAACAGCGATCTCAGACTGCAGCCGCGGCGAGGCGGTGCTGAGTTCACCAACTGCGGCAGGCGCCAGCGCCTGGACCGGGCGCAGGATGGCGATGCCGTCGGCGGTGTTGTTGGCCGCCACTTCGGCCCTGTAGCCGTGGTCCAATGTGATGCGGGTACAGCCCGCCACCACGTCGGAGGTGGTCAGCACGCTGCCGTCGCCATCGACAAAGAAACCGGAGCGCGACAGTTTCGGTTTGCGGATTTCCAGGCCGGAAACCAGGTCGATGTTCTGCACTGCATCGCCGCCAGCTGCCGGGTCCAGCACGCCGTCGAGGCGGGTGAAGCTGGCTTGCATTGCCGCCAGAACGCGGGCGCGGCGGTCTTCGTCACCGGCCGGCCAGATCAGGGTAAAGCCCTTCACTTCGCCGTTTTTCAGGCTGGCTTGGGTAAAGGAGACGATCTTGCTGTTGCGGCCTTCGATGGTGAAGCTGTCCTTGCCGCGCTGGCGCGGGCCTTCCAGCGGCACAATCGCCAGCGTCTGCATAATGTCATAAAGGCCGAAAAGGGTGCGTTTGTCGCCGGGCTGGCTGATCAGCAGCACCTCAGCGCCCAGGCTGCCCTTGGCGGCGTAATGGGCAAAGGGCGATTCATAGCGGTCGAACGCGACCTCATCCGCAGGGATCTGCAGGGCGATGCCGGCCTTGGCGTCTTCCACGCGGGCCATGCCGACCGAGATCAGCGGCGCGTTGTATTCATCCATCAGCACCTGGCGCTGGGCGGTGGTCAGCACGCCGGTGGGTTCAAATCCGCGCGCCGTTTGCCAGTCGCTCATCGAGCCGCGGGTGCCACGGCCAAAGGCGCCGTCAATGGACGAGCTGTAGAAGCCTGCGGCCTTCAGGGCGACCTGCAGTTCCATCCGCTGTTCACGCGACAGCACGCGTTCGCTGCGCCGCGCCTCGGCGGGGGTCTCATCCGGCAGGTTCGACTGCACGGCTGCCTGCTGCTGCGGCGCGGGATCCGCCGCCGCAGGGGCCGCCGGTGCAGGGGCAGGCGCTGGTTGCGCCGGGGCGGTTGCATCTGCCGCCACCGGGTAGAACTGGTTGCGCAGGTTGCGGCGAAACGCGATGAAGCTGTCGCGCGGGATCTGGTTTTCGGCGCGGTAGACTTGCAGCACCCGTTCGGCATCTTCGCGGGCGTAGGGGCCGATCACCACCCCGTACCAGCCGCCGCCAAGCGCATAACCGGAGACGTCGGGCAGGCGGGCGGCATAGGTGCGGGCCTCGGTCTCGGCCTCGCGAAGGGAGGGGCGGGCGGCGATCTGGATCCACACCGCATCGCGGCTGCTTTGCGCCGAAACCGGCGCGGTGAACGCAATGGCCAGCGCAATCAGCGGCAGCGCCAGAGCGGCAAACAGTTTTTTCATTGTCAGGGCCTCGTATCCCGGAAGATCTCTTATTCTTTGCCGCGGAGGTTAAGCATTTTGGCACGGCAAAGGGAACTCCTCATCGCAGGGGGAATTCCCGCCCCGTTGCCGCATTCCCGCACTTTTGTTGCCGATACGCTGCACAGCGCAGGGCAGCCGCTGCGGTGTAAGCCCCCGCAGGGCGTTGACCCTGCCCATTGCCTTGCATAGGAAGATCCCCGCAATTGCTGCCCCAGCTGCCCCAAAAGGGATACGAGATGAACCAGACCAACGGCGCGCCGCGCTCCTTCCAAGAGATTATCCTGAGGCTTCAGAATTACTGGGCCGCCAAAGGCTGCGCGGTGATGCAGCCCTATGACATGGAAGTCGGCGCCGGCACCTTTCATCCGGCAACCACGCTGCGCTCGTTGGGGTCCAAAGCCTGGGCCGCAGCCTATGTGCAGCCTTCGCGCCGCCCCACGGACGGGCGCTATGGTGAAAACCCGAACCGGCTGCAGCATTATTACCAGTACCAGGTGCTGATCAAACCCTCGCCGCCGAACCTGCAAGAGCTGTATCTGGGCAGTCTTGAGGCCATCGGCGTTGATATGGCGATGCATGATATCCGCTTTGTCGAGGACGACTGGGAAAGCCCGACGCTGGGCGCCTGGGGCCTGGGCTGGGAAGTCTGGTGCGACGGCATGGAAGTTTCGCAGTTCACCTATTTCCAGCAGGTCGGCGGCCATGACTGCCATCCTGTGTCGGGCGAGCTGACCTATGGTCTGGAGCGTCTGGCGATGTATGTGCTGGGTGTCGATCACGTGATGGACATGCCCTACAACGATCCGGATGCGCTGATCCCGCTGACCTATGGCGATGTATTCAAGCAGACCGAAGAAGAATACGCCCGCTGGAACTTTGACGTGGCCAATACCGAAGTGCTGCTGCGCCATTTCGAGGAAGCCGAGGCCGAATGCGCCGCCATCCTGGCGCAGGAGCATATGGACCCCAAGACCGGCAAGCGCATCATCATGGCGCATCCCGCCTATGACCAGTGCATCAAGGCCTCGCATATCTTCAACCTGCTGGACGCCCGAGGGGTGATTTCTGTCACCGAGCGCCAGGCCTATATCGGCCGGGTCCGGGCGCTGGCCAAGCAATGTGCCGATGCCTTTGTGCTGACCGAAGCTGGCGGGCATACTGCCGGCACCGCAGCCTGAGCAGGGATAGCACGGTATGGGGAAAGTTCTTGCTCTGGTCCTGATCCTGTCGGCGCTCGCTGCCGGCGGGGCGATGTATTACCTGCAGATCTACGGGTTCTACGATAACGTCGAGCTGCAGCCGGGCCGCGACGTGATGCTGATGCCGCTGGACGGCGGTGAGCCGCAGCCCGTGGCCTATTCGGATTTTGAGGCGATTGACGCCGGCAGCTCGCCGATCCGCTACCGCGCTTGTTTCCGCACCAGGGTTTCGCCGGACGAGCTGGCGCAGATCTTCACCCTGACGGACAAGCTGGAACCGCGCAACGCGCCGGGCTGGTTCGATTGCTTTGATGCCGCAGCCATCGGCGCCAGGCTGGCGGATGGCTCGGCCAAGTCCTTTCTGTCGGTCAAGAACATCTCCTTTGGTGTCGACCGGGTTGTTGCCGTCACTGACGATGGCCGCGGTTATGTCTGGCACGAGCTGAACAAATGCGGCCAGAAAGCCTATGACGGCACTGTGGTGGGCGAGGAATGCCCGGCCCGGCCGGCAGCAGGCGAATAACCGGAACGTTCAGAGGTAAATCCCGCGCGGGACATGGAAACCCATATCACCATACCTGACTTCATCTCGGTAACGCTGGGGTTTGCGGTCTTTCTGCTGGGCGCACGACTGAATGCCAAGGTTGCGGTGCTGCGCCGGTTCAACATCCCGGAGCCGGTGACCGGCGGGCTGGCGGCCTCGGTTGCGGTGCTGCTGGTCTACGGCCTGACCGGTCTGCAAATCGAGTTCGAAATGCAAAGCCGCGACTACCTTCTGGTGCTGTTCTTTGCCGGTATCGGCCTTAACGCGCGGCTTTCCGACCTGGTCGCCGGTGGCCGGCCGCTCGTCATCCTGCTGGTGCTGACTCTGCTGGCCATTCTGGCCCAGAACGTGATCGGCGCGACCGGGGCCGTGCTATTCGGATATCCGGTTCAGGCAGGCGTTCTGTTCGGCTCGGCCGCACTCATCGGCGGGCACGGAACGGCTATTGCCTGGGCGCCCGATGTGGCTGCCGCGGCAGGGCTGGACGGGGCTGCCGAATTGGGCGTGGCGGTGGCCACCCTTGGGCTGGTGCTGGCAGCACTGGTAGGCGGGCCGGTTGCCCGCCACCTGATCAACCGCCATGGGCTGACGCCTGCGCGCCCGGAGGAGGAACAGACAGTCGGCCTTGGGCATGACGAGGCGGAGACAGCAAGCGTCGGCCACCTCGATCTGATGCGGGTGATGCTGTACCTGAACCTTGCCATAATCCTGGGATATGCCGCCTCGATCAGCCTGGACGCCGCGGGGGTGAAGCTGCCGCTGTTTGTGCCCTGCCTGATCGCGGGCATTCTGCTGGCGAACCTGCGCAGCCTGCTGGCGCCCGCTGCGGACCCCGTGGCCCGCACCCCGGCGCTTGCTCTGATCTCGGAGTTCTCGTTGGGCGCCTTTCTGGCCCTGTCGCTGATGGCCCTGCAGCTGTGGACCATCGCGGGGCTGGGATTGGCCATTGCCGTCATCATGCTGGCACAGACGCTGTTCACCGTGGCCTTTGTGCTGTTTGTTCTGTTTCCGCTGCTGGGACGCGGCTACCGGGCTGCGGTGCTGGCCGCCGGGTTCGGCGGCTTTGCCCTGGGCGCCACCCCCACTGCCATCGCCAATATGACCGCTGTGACCAAACGCTACGGGCCGTCGCCTATTGCCTTTGTTGTGCTCCCCCTTGTATCCGCCTTCTTTGTTGATATCGCCAATGCCATCGTCATCCAGGCGATTGTGAATTTCTGAGGACCCCCGATGCCCGATCTGCTGATTGAACTCTTTTCCGAAGAAATCCCGGCCCGCATGCAGGCGCGTGCGGCTGAGGACCTGAAGAAACGCGTGACCGATGGCTTGGTCGAGGCGGGTCTCACCTATTCCGGTGCCGCAGCGCTGTCGACACCGCGCCGCCTGACACTGGCCGTCGACGGCCTGCTGGCGGAAAGCCCCACCATCCGCGAAGAACGCAAAGGCCCCAAGGTCGGCGCGCCGAACAAGGCAATCGAGGGCTTTCTGCGCGGCGCAGGCCTGACCCGTGATCAGCTGGAAGAGCGCGAAACCCCCAAGGGCGCGGTCTATTTCGCGATGATCGAAAAGCCGGGGCGCCCGGCGGCGGAGATCATTGCCGAAGTGCTGGAAGACACCATCCGCAATTTCCCCTGGCCGAAGTCGATGCGCTGGGGCGCAGGGTCCTTGCGTTGGGTGCGCCCCTTGCATTCGATCCTCTGCATCCTGTCGGATGAGGCAGGCGCGACCGTGGTGGATCTGGACATCGACGGTATTAAATCCGGCAACACCACCCGCGGCCACCGCTTCATGGCGCCGGACCAGATCACCGTCACCGGATTTGACGACTACGCCGCCAAGCTGAAGCGCGCGTATGTGGTGCTGGACCCCCGCGAACGGGCCGAGGCGATCTGGCA
Organism: Leisingera sp. MMG026; assembly: GCF_021654205.1. Classification (NCBI taxonomy): domain Bacteria; kingdom Pseudomonadati; phylum Pseudomonadota; class Alphaproteobacteria; order Rhodobacterales; family Roseobacteraceae; genus Leisingera; species Leisingera sp. MMG026. Next base: position 52,280 of record NZ_JAKFZM010000016.1, read on the forward strand.
GGAGGCCACCAATCAGGCCTTTGCCAGCGGCCTGGAGGTGGTCGAAGACAAGGGCCTCTTGGCCGAGGTCGCCGGACTGGTGGAATGCCCGGTGGTGCTGATGGGCGCCATCGACGCCGAATTCCTGGAGCTGCCGGCCGAAGTGCTGCAGACGTCCATGAAGGAGCACCAGAAGTTCTTCTCGGTCAAAAACCCCAAGACCGGGCGGATCGAGAAATTCATTACCGTTGCCAACCGCGAGACGGCGGACAATGGCGCCACCATTCTGGCGGGCAATCAAAAAGTCCTGTCGGCGCGGCTGGCCGATGCCAAGTTCTTCTGGGAGAACGATCTGCGCACCGCCAAGTCCGAGGCGGGCATGAGCGCTTGGGTCGAAAACCTCGGCAATGTGACCTTTCACAACAAACTGGGCACCCAGGCGGCGCGGATTGACCGCATCGCCGCGCTGGCCCGCGAAATCGCGCCGGTGGTCGGCGCCGATGCCGGTTTGGCAGAGCAGGCGGCGCGGGTCGCCAAGGCCGATCTCAGCTCGGAAATGGTCTATGAATTCCCGGAACTGCAGGGTCTGATGGGCCGCTACTACGCGCAGGCCGCGGGTCTGCCTCAGGAAGTGGCGAACGCCTGCGAGCAGCATTATTCGCCGCTGGGGCCGGGCGATGATGTGCCGTCTGAACCGGTGTCTGTTGCCGTGGCGCTGGCCGACAAGCTGGACACGCTGACCGGCTTCTGGGCGATTGACGAAAAGCCCACCGGGTCGAAAGACCCATACGCCCTGCGCCGCGCCGCGCTGGGGGTGATCCGGCTGGTGCTGGAGAATGACGTTCGGGTGCCGCTTGACCGGTTCTTCGACAGCCAGTTGCTGCGGACAGAGATGAGTGTAAATCATTCTGAAGGATCGATGGGCGAAGCAATGCTGAGTGATCTGATCGCTAAAATTGCTAAGCACGGGGTATTTGGAGCGGCATTTAAGGAGGTGCAAGCCAGCGCTCTTGGGGGAACAGATTGGCCTTCCCCCATAGAAGGATTGGACGCAAAAATTCCGGATACTTCCGACAACCTCCTCTCCTTCTTCCACGACCGCCTCAAGGTCTTCCTGCGCGATCAGGGCATCCGCCACGATGTGATCGACGCCTGCATCGCGATGGACGGCAACGACGACCTGACCCTGCTGGTGAAACGCGCCTGCGCGCTCGAAGACTTCATGAAGACCGAGGACGGCACCAACCTCCTTCAGGGCTTCAAACGCGCCAACAACATCCTGTCCCAGGCGGAGGAAAAGGACGGCGTCGAATACTCCTATGGCGCCGACCGCAAGTTTGCCGAGGACGACACCGAAAAGGCACTGTTCGACGCGCTGGAGGCAGGCGGGGCGGCGATCTCTCCGGCCATCGAGGCCGAAGATTTCGCGGCAGCCATGCGGGGCATGGCCGCTCTGCGCGCGCCGATCGATGCGTTCTTTGAGGCAGTGCAGGTGAATGCGGACAGCGAAGTGGTCCGCCGCAACCGCCTGAACCTCCTCAGCCAGATCCGCCAGGTTTGCGGCCAGGTGGCGGATCTCACCAAGATCGAAGGCTGAGAGAGCCGCCCGCTCTTTCACCTTTCCAAAAATACTCCCGCCGGAGGCGCCGGCCTTGCCGCAAGGGAAGGCCGGTTTTCTTTTGCAGAACCGCGCTCAGTTGCCGGAGGGCGGTTACAAGCCCCTTGCGCGATCATGTCTTGTCCTTATGGTGACTTGCAAAGGAGACGTGCTGCAGTGCAGAAAGATTTCGAACAGATCCCGCCGGCTTCCCTTATCACCGCGACCGCACCGATTGCCGCCACCACCCATGGCGGGCGGGCGAAATGCCTGCAGCGGCTGGAGCGGCTGGACCTGCCGGTGCCGCGCACAGTGGCGCTGTCTTTTGACGCGGTGCATTCCATTGCCGAAGGCCAAATGCCGGACCTGACAGCAGTGCTGAGCGAATTCGATCCGGAGGCACTGCTGTGCGTTCGCCCGTCTTCCGAGGATCCGGATTGGGGCGGACCGGGCGCGATCCTGAACATCGGCATGAACGACGCGCGTTATGTGGACCTTTGCGACAGTCTGGGCCGCGAGGCCGCCGCGGCTTTGTTCCTGCGCTTTGTGCAATCTTACGCAGTGCATGTGGCGCGGCTGGACCCGGATGTGTTCGACGATGTCGAGGATGGCGGCCCGGACGCGCTGAGCGAGATCCTGCACGCTTACGAGGCGGAAACGGATGAGCCTTTCCCGCAGGATCCAGGCGAACAGCTGGCGGCGGTGCTGCGGTCGATGGCGCGGGCCTGGGAAGGCACCTCGGCGCGGCTGTTGCGCCAGGCCAAGGGCGCACCTGCTGATGCAGGCCTGGGGCTGGTGGTGCAGGAAATGATCCCCGGTGTCGGCCAGGGCGAATGCGGCTCCGGCGTGCTGCAGCTGGTGAATTCGACCACCGGCAGCCCGCGGCTGACCGGACGCTACCTGAGCCAAAGCCAGGGGCGCGATGCGCTGGGGGCAGGGGCCAAGGCACTGTATCTGGCCAGGGACACGCGCGGACTGTCGCTGGAGGAGCTGGCGCCGGAGGCTTTTGCGGATATTCAATCCCATGCCGCGCTGATGCGTGAGAAGCTGCGTGAGGAAATGCAGCTGGAGTTTGTCATTGAAAACGGGCGTGTGCATATCCTGGACGGGGTGCGGGTGGCGCGCTCGGCGCAGGCTGCGGTGCGGATTGCTGTGGCGCTGGCCGAAGACGGCATTATCCCGCAGGAAGAGGCGCTGTTGCGGGTGGATGCGCATATCCTGAACGAGATGCTGCACCGCCAGGTGGCGCCGGATGCGGAACGGGATGTGATTGGCAGCGGCATCGCCGCCAGTCCGGGGGCTGCCACGGGCAAGCTGGTCTTTACCGCCGCCGGGGCGCAGGCCAGCGCGTCCCGCGGGGAGCCCTGCATTCTGGTGCGCCGGGAAACCTCTCCTGAAGATGTGCGCGGGATGCATGCCGCTGCCGGGGTGCTGACCGAAAAGGGCGGCATGACCAGCCACGCTGCGGTGATCGGCCGCGGGCTGGGGCTGCCGTGTATTGTCGGCGCCCTGAACATGAAGTTCCACAGCAAGCGCAAGATGCTGGAGGCGGCGGATGGCCGGGTGTTCCGGGCTGGTGACATCATCACGATCGACGGCAGCAGCGGCCATGTGCTGGCGGGCCAGCCGGCGATGCTGGAGGCGGCCCAGGACGGGGCGCTGCAAACCTTGCTGGCCTGGGCCGACGAGGCCCGCGACATTGGCATTCGCGCCAATGCTGATACGCCGGAAGATGCTGAAACAGCAAGGAAATTCAATGCGCAGGGCATCGGGCTCTGCCGCACGGAACACATGTTCTTTGAACCCGGCCGCCTGACGGTGATGCGGGAGATGATTTTTGCCGAGACACCGTCAGGGCGGGCTGCGGTGCTGGAGCGGCTGCTGCCGATGCAGCGTGACGACTTCCGAGAACTGTTCCGGATCATGGAGGGGATGCCGGTCTGCATCCGCCTGTTCGACCCGCCGTTGCATGAATTCCTGCCTGCCACCAAATCCGGCCAGCGGGAATTGTCCGAAGCACTGGGCATCCCGGTCAGCGATGTCACCCGCCGGGTTGAGGAAATGGGCGAATACAACCCCATGCTGGGCCTGCGCGGTGTGCGGCTGGGGGTCACGGTGCCGGAAATCTACGACATGCAGGCGCGGGCGATTTTTGAAGCCACATTGGAAGCCTCGGAAGAAGGCGAGCCTGTGGTGCCGGAGATCATGATCCCGCTGGTCTCGGCCAAGCGCGAGGTGGAGCTGGTCAAGGCCCGCATCGATGCGGTGGCCGCAGCGGTCAAGGCAGAGCGCGGCGAGGACTTTACCTACCGGCTGGGCGTCATGGTGGAAACACCGCGCGCGGCGCTCAGGGCGGGCGAGATTTCACCGCATACCGCGTTCCTCAGCTTTGGCACCAATGACCTCACCCAGATGACCTATGGGCTGTCGCGCGACGATGCCGGGCGGTTCATGTCGGACTACGTGAACCAGGGGGTCTTTCCCGAGGATCCGTTCCATGTGCTGGACACCGACGGGGTGGGAGAGCTGCTGAAACTGGGCGTTCAGCGCGGCCGGGCGGAAAACGGGGAGATCACTCTTTCAATCTGCGGCGAGCACGGCGGCAACCCCGAATCGATTGCCTTTTGCCGTGACGCGGGCTTTGATTACGTTTCATGTTCCCCGTTCCGGGTACCGGTTGCGCGTTTGGCCGCAGCCCAGCTGGCAATTTCCGGAAAAACCGGGCAGACAGCGCCAACATACACAAAATATTAAGAAAAATTGGGCCATCCAGCAGCCGCCGATGTAACACCGGCGGTGGGCTTGTGTTCCTCGTGAGTGCGGTTGCTGCCCGAACGCTGGACGTTTCGGGTCTTTTACCTTAAGGGATGCGACCGCATGTGCCGGGGGAACCGGGCACAAGCTGCTAGGACGGGGGAACCCTGAATGAAATTGTTGACTATGATTGCCGTGATGGCTGCCACCATCGCGATGGGTAAGAGTGTTGCTGCCGAAACCGGTCTGGGTACGCTGATCGAGCGTGAACAGGCCAGTTTGAGTGCAGTTCCTGCGCGGAAGTTCAGCGGGTTTTTCGGGATCCGCAACAACGCGTTCAAGAGCCGCAAGGCACGGCCGCAGATCGAATACAGCAAGGCCTGGCTGGATGCCCAGCCGAAAGCTGCCGGCGGCGAGCAATTCGCCTGTCTGGCCGAAGCGCTGTATTTCGAAGCCCGCGGCGAAACCGTAAAAGGCCAGTTCGCAGTCGCCGAAGTGATCCTGAACCGGGTCAAGAGCGCGCAGTTCCCGAATTCGCTTTGCGGTGTGATCAAGCAGGGAACCGGGCGCAAGTACCAGTGCCAGTTCACCTACACCTGCGATGGCCACAAGGAAGTGATCAACGAAAAGAAGGCGTATCAGCGGGTGGCCAAGGTGGCACGCGCCGCGCTGAACGGGCTGAAGTCAGAGCTGACCGGTGGTGCGACCTACTATCATACCACCGCGGTCCGGCCGCGCTGGAGCCGCACCTTTACAAACACCACGCGCATTGGTGTGCATCTGTTCTACCGGGACGAACGTTACCGGACGGCGCTGAGCAACTGACCGCCTGAAGGCGGCACGCCAGTGCCGCTTTCAGCCACTGGCGTGGCGTTTGCGGGCCTGTTATGACGGCGCTGAAATACTATTGTTGGGTCCCATCACCTGACACTGCCAGCCAAAGGCCCGTTTTCCCATGCCCTCTGAAATCCGCCTTGCCTTTGCGCACCCGTCCGAGCGTTCCGTGGCCACTGCTGCGCCCGGACCGCTGGACCGCATATCCTTGCGGGATCACACTGTCGAGGTGGAGATCGGCGCGTTTCAGGCCGAGCGCGGCACCACCCAGCGGATCTGTTTCAATGTGGTGGTGGAAATCTCGCCGCTGCCGAAGGACCTGGACGATGATGTCGACCGGATCCTGTCTTATGACAAAGTATCCGAGGCAATCGCGCATGAGCTGGCGGCCGAGCGGCTGAACCTGCTGGAAACCCTGGCCGAACGCGTGGCCGAGCGGATCCTGCTGGAGCATCAGGCCGTGCGCGCCTTTGTGCGGATCGAGAAACTGGACCGCGGACCCGGGGCGCTGGGCGTCGAGGTGGTGCGCTCCAAGGATCAGATCACCCATCCGGTGGACGAGGAAGAGCGCCCGCATCCGCGGCTGATGTATCTGTCTAACGAAGCAATCAACAGCGGTAACCTGACTGCCTGGATCGACCAGATGGAATGCCGCCAGCGGCCGCTGATCCTGTGCGTTGGCGCCCACCTGCTGGAGGTTCCCACCACCGGCCACAAATGGACACAGCGCCGGATCGATCTGCTGGCAATCGAACAGAATGCCTGGCGCCTTGCCGCCAAGGATGACCGTTGCGTGGTGGTCTCGACCCGGACCGAGCTGGACTGGGCGATGAAGAACGGCCAGATTTGCGTCTGGGCGCCGTCCAAGATCGTGCTGGACGCGGTGGAAGGCCCCTCGGCGCCGCCGTCGAACTCGGTTGCGCTGGCAGCCTGGTTTGCGGCGACTTTTGAGGCGGGTGAAATGATTGTGCTTGGCGGGGATTTGCCTGATAATCCCGGTGTCCCCTTGCGGGCCGTCAGCGTGGAGCAAACACAACTGTGATTTATTACCGGCCATTGGTTCAGCATGGCGAGGCGCGCCCCGAAGGTGCGGTCCCGCTGGCAGGCAGTGCCCTGTGGTTTACCGAGGTTGAAATCCTGAGCCGCGACGCACCGCCGCGGATCGCACCGGCAGGGCTGGTGCCTGAGAAGGAACGCCGCCGCTTAAGCGCGCGGCGTGCGTCGATTGCCGGGCTGGATATGACCCAGCCGCAGATCATGGGCATCCTGAATGCGACTCCGGACAGTTTTTCGGACGGCGGCCGGCATTCCGGTGTCGAGGCCGGCAAGGCGGCTGCCTTGCGGATGGTGGAGGAGGGCGCCGCGATCATCGACGTGGGCGGCGAATCCACCCGCCCGGGCGCCGAAGAGGTTTCCGAGGCTGAGGAAATAGACCGCACCGCGCCGGTAATCGCCGCAATCCGGGCCGCCAGCCCGGTGCCGGTCTCCATTGATACCCGCAAGGCCACTGTGGGCATGGAAGCGATGGAGGCGGGGGCCAACCTGCTGAACGACGTCTCAGGCTTTACGTTCGATCCGGCGCTGGCGCCTTTGGCGGCCCAGGCCAGCGTGCCGGTCTGCATCATGCATGCGCAGGGCGATCCGGCCACCATGCAACAGGACCCGCATTACGCCAATGTGCTGCTGGACGTTTATGACTTCCTGAGCGATCAGATCGACCGGCTGGAAGCCATTGGCGTGGTCCGCGAACAGATCGTGATTGATCCCGGCATCGGCTTTGGCAAGACGCAGGCGCATAATCTGACGCTGTTGCGCAATCTCAGCCTGTTCCACGGGCTTGGCTGCCCCATTTTGCTGGGCGTGTCCCGTAAAGGTTTCATCGGTAAAATCGGCAAGGAGCCGCGCGCGGATGCCCGTGCTCCCGGCTCAATCGCCGTGGGGCTTGCGGCCCTGGGGCAAGGCGTGCAATTCCTGCGGGTGCATGACGTTGCTGAAACGGTTCAGGCACTGCGACTTTGGCAGGCCGTCCGCTGAGGCTTTTGGCAGGAAAAGCATAATGCGTAAACTCTTTGGCACTGATGGCGTGCGCGGCACTGCCAATACCCATCCCATGACCGCCGAGATGGCGCTGCGCATCGGCGCCGCAGTCGGGCGTTACTTCCGGCGTGACGGGTCTGGCGTGCACCGGGTGGTAATCGGCAAGGACACCCGGCTGTCCGGCTACATGTTCGAGAACGCGCTGACGGCGGGGCTGACCTCCACAGGCATGAACGTGCTGTTGCTGGGTCCGGTGCCGACGCCCGCAGTGGGGCTGATGACGCGGTCGATGCGGGCCGACCTGGGGGTGATGATCTCGGCCAGCCACAACCCTTCCGAGGATAACGGCATCAAATTCTTCGGCCCTGACGGTTTCAAACTGTCGGACAGCGCCGAGATGGAGATCGAAGTCCTCATCGATGCGGGGGTCGAAGCCGCGCAGGCCGCCAATATCGGCCGTGCCAAGCGGATTGACGATGCCCGCTTCCGTTACGGTGAGCGGGTCAAAAGCTCGCTGCCGCGCAATCTTGGCCTGAACGGGCTGAAAGTGGTGATCGACTGCGCCAATGGTGCAGCCCACCGGGCGGCGCCCGAGGTCCTGTGGGAGCTGGGCGCCGAGGTCATTCCGGTTGGCGTCTCGCCGGATGGTTTGAACATCAACCGCGGCTGCGGCTCGACCCAGCCGCAGACCGCCGCTGAGGCAGTTGTGGCACATGGTGCCCATGCCGGTATTTGCCTGGATGGCGATGCCGACCGGGTGATTGTGATTGACGAAACCGGCACCGTGGCCGATGGCGATCAGCTGATGGCCTTGCTGGCCACCCGCTGGGCGGAGCAGGGCCAGCTGGCAGGCGGCGCGCTGGTCGCGACGGTGATGTCGAACCTCGGGCTGGAACGGCATCTGGAAAGCAAGGGGCTGGGACTGGAGCGCACTGCCGTCGGCGACCGCTATGTGGTGGAGCGGATGCGCGAGGGCGGCTTTAACCTGGGCGGTGAGCAGTCGGGCCATATCGTGATGAGCGATTACGCAACCACCGGCGACGGGCTGATGGCGGGGCTGCATTTCCTGGCTGAGATGGTACAGACCGGCAAATTGGCGTCTGAGCTGGCGCATCAGTTCCAGACCGTGCCGCAGCGGCTGCGCAACGTGCGCTTTCAGTCCGGCCAGGCGCCATTGGAAAATGAGCGCGTGCAGGAGGCGATTGCCGCTGCCGAGAAAGCACTGACCGGTCAGGGGCGTCTTTTGATCCGCAAGTCCGGAACCGAACCTCTGGTGCGGGTAATGGCGGAATGCGAGGACGCGGGGCTGATGGCGCTGGCAGTTGACAGCGTGGTGGCTGCGGTTGAGGCCGCCGTCGCAGAGTAACTTGGCTGGGGGCGCTTAGCCGCCTTTGGTGAACAGACGGCTTAGCTTGCCGAACTGGCTGAGGCCGAGACCGCCCAGGATCATCCCCATTGCCAGCAGCATCGAGGGCGGCAGGTCCTCGCCCAGGAAGACAGCACCCAGCACCACGGCCCAAACCGGCACCTGATAGTTGGTCAAGGTCATGAAGGTTGGTCCCGCTTCCCGGACCACGATGACCCGCAGCAGGTTGGCAGCAGCAGTGGGGATCAGGCCGAGGATGGCGGCAATCGCCAGTGTCTTTGTGTCCGGCATCACTGGCGGCCCTTCGGTGAGCCAGGCCACAGGGAAGATGATGAAGCAGCCGATCACCAGGAAAATTGCCGCCAGCCCCAACGGGTCCGCCGGCGGCAGGCGCCGGGTCAGGATCGAGCTGACCGAGTAACAGGCTGCTGCCGACAGGCAGGCGGCCCGGCCATAGGGCTCCAGCGCGGCGCCGCTGGTCTCAAACGCCTTGCCGCCGATCAGCAGTGCCACACCGGCAAAACCGATTGTAAAACCAATCAGGCGGCGCAGGGTCATCTGCTCTCCTGGCACAAAGAAATGCGCCAGCGGCAGCACCATCAGCGGGATCGCCGCCATGCTGACGCCGGTAAAGCCCGAGGAGACATGCTGCTGGCCCCAGGAGATCAGCATGAAAGGCAGGGCGGTGCTAAGGATGCCGATGATGATGATAGAGGGCCAGTTGGCCTCGCCCCGGAACAGCTTGAACCCGCGCCAGCCCCAGATTGCGCCGAGCAAAAGGGCCGCAAATCCGATCCGCCCGGCGGCCAGCCAGAACGGTGTGATGCCTTCCAGTGCCAGCTTGATCAGCAGAAAGGTGGCCCCCCAGACCAAGCCAAGTGTGGCAATCATCAGCCAGTAGCGCGGGGCGATGTTGCTTGTGCTCATAGCTGGTTCTTGGCCCATTCACCAATTGCGGTTTGAAAAAGTTTGTGCGCGCGAGGCAGGATTGCCGGGTCCCCCATCTTGCGTTCAAGTGTTTCTAGTTGTGGCTGCAAGCGGTGACGATTGGGCGATGAGGCTCCTGTGAGTAGAGGGATGGCCTTGATGAATAGGGCAATTGCTTTTGCATCTTCACCAAGGTCGGATTGCGCTATGCCTTGATTGATTAAATTGGAGGCGTGCTGGTGGTCGGTAAAGAGATAACCGGTAAAGCGTAAGCTGACTTCGCACTTGCGCAGCCGCTCATCTGCAGGACGACTGAACTTGTGGCATCCGGAGGCGTAGATGCTGAAAGAGATGAGGTAGATCCAGATGCCTAGAAAGGCCCAGATCATGATTGCCTTTAGCCATTGTTTGGGAGTGTCGCGCGGTGCGATGCCGGGCATGGGTTTCTCCTGCGGTTCACGGGGCGAAAAGACCCCGCCGGGCGGACGGGGTCAATGGTAATTGCTTTGTTATCGATCGAAGTGTCTTTGACCCTAGACCGCGCGCGGGCGGCGGTTGCGGCTGAGGAGCAGCCCGCCGAGGATCAAAGCCAAAGCTGCAAACAGCTGCGGCGGCAGGGTCTCCCCCAGCAGTGCTGCGCCAAAGATCACCGACCAGACCGGCACCTGATAGTTCACGGTCGACAGGAACGCAGGACCTGCGCTGCGGGCGACCTGGACCAGCAGCACCTGCGCCAGCGCGGTGGGCAGCAGGCCGAGATAGATCACCGCGCCCAGCGGCAGGGCGGCGGGCAGTTCCGGCACGCCTTCGGCCCAGAGGGCGGCGGGGGTTATCATCGCAGCACCGCACAGCAGCGCCGCGGCAGAGAGCGACAGCATGTTCACTTGCGGGCAAAGCCGGGTGATGATGGATCCGATGGCATAACACAGCGACGCACCAAGACAGGCGAGGCGGGCGAGTGATTCAAAATCCGTTCCGGCAGAGCGGAAGGCATCGAGCCCTATCAGCACCATGACGCCGGCAAAGCCGATCAGGAAGCTGAGGGTGCGGCGCAGGGTCATATGCTCACCCGGCACCAGCACATGCGCCAGCGGCAGCACAAACAGCGGCACAACGGCCATGCAGACCCCGGCAAAGCCGCTGGCCACATAGGTCTGCCCCCAGCTGAGCAGGGTGAAGGGCAGGGCGTTGGTGAAAAACCCCATGCCAATGGCGCAGGCCCAAATGATCCGGTCCTCGCGGTTGCGCAGGGTGGGCAATCCGATCCCCATGGCGGTGATCACACCGAGAAGGCAAAATGCGCCAATGGAAATCCGCAGCGAGGCGATGGTCATTGGCGGAAAGCCCCGCAGCGCCAGCGACACCGCCATGAAGGAAGCACCCCAGATCACTCCGAGGAACAGAAGTTTGGCCCAATTGGCGGCGCCGGGAGAGTCTGGCATGGAAATGTCTCAATGTCTCGGAGCAAAAAAGGGCGCCCCAAAGTGGAGCGCCCTGCAGAGGTAAGGTCAGCGGAAATGTCCGCGGGCGCCTTAGTTCTTCTCTTTGTCGACCATCTTGCCGGCCGAGATCCAGGGCATCATGCCGCGCAGCTTGGCGCCGGTTGCCTCGATCGCGTGCTCGTCGTTGGCACGGCGGGACGCTTTGATGGTCGGCTGGCCAACCGCGTTTTCCAGCATGAAGTCGCGGACGAACTTGCCCTGCTGAATGTCGTTCAGCACTTCTTTCATGCGGGCTTTGGTTTCGTCGTACTTCAGGATGCGCGGGCCGGTGACGTACTGGCCGTACTCTGCAGTGTTGGAAATCGAGTAGTCCATGTTGGCGATGCCGCCTTCATAGATCAGGTCGACGATCAGTTTCACTTCGTGCAGGCACTCGAAATAGGCCATTTCCGGTGCGTAACCGGCTTCGACCAGGGTCTCGAAACCGCAGCGGATCAGCTCAACCAGGCCGCCGCACAGAACTGCCTGCTCGCCGAACAGGTCGGTTTCGCATTCTTCGCGGAAGTTGGTTTCGATGATGCCCGAGCGGCCGCCGCCAATGGCGGAGCAGTAGGACAGGCCGGTTTCCAGCGCTTTGCCGGTGGCGTCGTTGTGAACCGCGACCAGGCAGGGCACGCCGCCGCCTTTGGTGTATTCGCCGCGCACGGTGTGGCCGGGGCCTTTGGGCGCCATCATGATGACGTCGACGCCTTCTTTCGGCTCAATCAGGCCGAAGTGCACGTTCAGGCCGTGGGCAAATGCGATGGCTGCGCCCGGACGGATGTTGTCGTGGACATATTTCTTGTAGGTCTCAGCCTGCAGTTCGTCGGGCATGGTGAACATGATCACGTCACACCAGGCGGCCGCTTCTGCAATGCCCATGACTTTCAGGCCTTCGCCTTCGGCCTTCTTGGCCGAGGGGGAGCCTTCGCGCAGCGCAACGACAAGATTCTTGGCGCCGCTGTCGCGCAGGTTCAGCGCGTGGGCGTGGCCCTGGGAGCCATAGCCCAAGATGGCCACTTTCTTGTCTTTGATCAGGTTCACATCGCAATCGCGGTCGTAATAAACGCGCATGATCCACGTCCTTTCCATTGGTGTTTGAGGGCATCATAGGCATGTGGGTGGCGAACGCGATTGCTGTTGTACATGAATTTCGCATTTTCTTTGCAGTAGTCATTCGCTGCTTTGCCTGATAGTGAAGAAATCATGCTTGATGACCTCGACCGGCGCATTCTGCGCTATATGCAAAGCGACCCGGAGCAATCGATTCCGGATCTGGCCGAACGGCTGGGCCTCACGGCCTCGCGCCTGTCGCGGCGGCTGGAGAAGCTTCGTGAGGCACGCGTGATCCTGGGCCAGCGTGCGGTGATCGACTGGCGCGCCCTGGGGTATGAGGTCGAGGTGTCGCTGCGGGTGACGCTGGACAAGACCAATCCGCGCGCCTTTGATGAATTCATTGAATCCGCCCGCGGCATTGCTGAGGTGATCGAGATCCAGACCTTCCTTGGCCAGGTCGATGTGCGGCTTTCGGTGATTGCGCGCGACATGCCGCATTACCAGCAGATTTACCGGGCCGCCATTCTGAACCTGCCGCACATCACCGATATCGAGGCGCTGATGCATGTGGCGCGGATCAAGTCGGATGAGGTGCTGCCGGTATGAGCGCGCTGGATGATCTGGATTTTGCCATTCTGCGGGCGCTGTCTGAGGATGCGACCCTGTCGGCAGGCGCGCTGGGGCGGCAGCTGGGCCTCAGCCAGCCTGCCACCTGGCGGCGGATCAAGCGGCTGCAGGAGGCGGGGATCATCGCGGGCCGCAAGCTGGATCTCGATAAGGAGAAGCTGGGGTTCGGCGTCACCGTTTTTCTGGGGGTGAAGCTTGCCACCAAGGGCCGGGTCAGCCTGGAGGATTTCGAACGCGCGGTTTCCGCCATTCCCGAAGTGCAGACGGTGGAGCATGTACTGGGCATGTATGACTACCGCCTGCGGGTGACAGCGCGGGACATCTCGGATTTCGAACGCGTGCTGCGCCGCCGGGTGATGACCCTGCCGGGAGTGGGCAATGTCGAGGCCAACGTGCTGCTGAGTGAGGAGCGCAGGCCGGGGCCGCTGGGCTGACACTTGTTTCCAATGGGAAACCGTCTTGGCGCAAATCCGGGTGGTTTTTGTCGTGACTGAGCTGTCTTTTTGCCAAGCTGCCGTCAGTATCCCCCTCCGGAGAACGGCCCGCGCTGTATGCCAAGGTAGGCTTTGCCAAATCCATCGGCACCGGCTAGCCGTTTCATTAGGAATACTAGGGAGGCCCAGATGGCACTGCTCGATACCGTGGACCCGCAGGGTCTGGATGAATTTTCAGTGGTTTTCACCGACCGCTCGCTCAATCACATGTCCAAGACCTTCCAGCAGGTGATGCTGGACATCAACGGGATGCTGAAAGAGGTCTATAACGCCGATGCCGTGGCGCTGGTGCCGGGCGGCGGCACCTATGCGATGGAAGCCGTGGCGCGCCAGTTTGCCCGCGGTGCAAACGCGCTGGTGGTGCGCAATGGCTGGTTCTCCTACCGCTGGAGCCAGATATTCGAGGCCGGCGGCTTTACTGCGTCCTCGACCGTGATGAAGGCGCGCCGCACCGGCAATGAGAGCGCCTCGCCGTTTGAGCCTGCACCGATTGCGGATGTGGTGGCTGCAATCAGGGAGCAGAAACCGGATATCGTCTTTGCCCCGCACGTGGAAACCGCCGCGGGTGTGATCCTGCCCGATGACTATGTGACCGCCATGGCGGCCGCTGCGCATGAGGTTGGCGCGCTGGTGGTGCTCGATTGCATTGCCTCGGGCTGTGCTTGGGTCGACATGAAGGCAACCGGTGTGGACGTGTTGATCTCCGCGCCGCAGAAGGGCTGGAGCGCCTCGCCCTCTGCCGGGCTGGTGATGTTCTCGGAACGCGCGCTGGCGCGGCTGGAGGAGACCGCTTCGGACAGCTTTGCCCTGAACCTGAAACAGTGGCGCACCATCATGAAGGCCTATGAGGACGGCGGCCACGCCTATCATGCCACCATGCCGACCGATGCGCTGAAGGCGTTCCGCGATACCATGCTGGAGACCAAGGAATACGGGTTCGACCGCCTGCGCGACGCGCAATGGGCGCTGGGCAATGGCGTGCGGGCGCTGCTGAAGGACAAGGGCATCACCTCGGTTGCCGCTGACGGTTTTGGCGCGCCGGGCGTGGTGGTGAGCTATACCAGCGATCCGGAGGTGCAGAACGGTAAGAAGTTTCTGGCGCTGGGCACTCAGATTGCCGCGGGCGTGCCGTTGCAGTGCGATGAGCCTTCGGATTTCCGCACCTTCCGGCTGGGGCTGTTCGGCCTCGACAAGCTGTACGGCGTGGATGCCACCATTGCGCGGCTGCAAACGGTCGTGGATCAGGTGCTTTAACGAAGAAACCGGATTGGGCTGCGCAAGGGAATATTGCTTGTGCGGCCCAGCCCATGGCGCAGGGTGAGGCAGATCACGCCAAGGCTGATTGCCAGCCAAACCCCGCCCCACAGCATGGCGGTGCCGCCGAATTCCTCTGCCATCATCCGCGCGTCGGAGCGCAGGTAAGAGCGCGCAATCGTGTCGTCCCAGATGTCGAGCGGCGCATAGATCATGCTGCTGATGCCGATCACCCGCAGGATCATGTCGTTGATGTTGAGGCTGAGGTAGCGCGAAGCCGCCAGCATCAGTGCGCCGGTTGCGAGGGTGAAGCCAAGTGCAAACAGATCCCGGACATAGAAGACCGCTACAGCCAGCGTGAAGGCGCCGAAGAGGGCAAGAACTTTCCTGTCCCAGTCGGTGCGAAGGGCGATCACAAACAGGGCGGCGCCAGTCAGCAGCGATCCCGTGTAGCCTGCGGACAGCGTCAGGAACCGGCTGCCGCCACGCGAGACAACCATTCCACCCTCATACGGGTCGATGGTAAGGCTGACCACATCACCGCCGGTGAGCAGGGTGGCGGCTGCGTGCGACAGCTCGTGCAGAAATACGGTCAGAATGCGCAAGGGCAGCAGCGCCGGGGTTTGCCAAAGGGCGGCAATTGCCAGCGCCAGACAAAGGAGCTGCCAGTGGCCTTTGAGGAAACGTCCGGCAGCCCGCATGTTACTTGACGCCTATCATTTAACACCAAGTCCCATTTGCATCAGCGTCTTGCGCACCGGCGCCAGCGAATAAAGCGCGTTGAGGCCAAAGGCGCGCAGGTCACGCAAGGGGCGCGGAGCCAGCATGGAGGTGCGATTGAGCAGGTCGATGCCTTTCACCCTCAGCAGGATCTCGCTGTGGCGGGCCTTGTGATAGGCCGCCAGCATCTGCGCATCCCCCAGACCTTCGGGGCGGGCCTCGGCCAGCTCCAGCAAGCTGCGCAGATCACCCAAGGACATATTGAGGCCTTGCGCGCCGATTGGCGGCACCACATGGGCGGCTTCGGCCATCAGTGCCAGCCGTTCGCCATTCAGCCGCTCTGCCGACTGGCTGATGATCGGCCAAATGGTGCGGCGCGAGGCCAGTTTCAGATCACCGAACAATCCGCAGCTGCGTGTCGTCATCGCGGCCTCAAAGGCGGCGGGTTCCAGGTTCAAGAGTTCCTGCGCCTTGGGGCCGCGCTCCATCCAGACAATGGCTGAAGACGGCTGGCCCTGGTAGTCGGGCAACGGTACCAGGGTGAAGGGCCCGCCGGAGCGGTGGATCTCGGTTGAGACATTTTCATGCGGCACCGGGTGGGTGACGGCAAAGGCCAGCGCCTTTTGCCCGTAGCGGGTTGTCTTGACCGGAATGCCCGCCGCCTCGCGCATCGGCGAGTTGCGGCCGTCGCAAGCCACCACCAGTTTCGCGGTCACCTGGCTGCCATCGCTGAGGCTGACGCGCGCCTCATCGGTGCGGGTGAACAGGGCGGTGGTGGCGGTGCCGAACCGCAGATCCACATTGGGCAGTTCCGCCAGCCGGGCAATCATCTCGCGCCGCAACAGCCAGTTGGGCAGGTTCCAGCCAAATGGCTGGCCGGAGATATCGGCGGCGTTGAAATCCTTGACCACCCGCGGCTCGGGGCGGGCACCGCCGGCATCGACGATGCGCATCACCTGCAACGGCGCGGCGTGGTCCGCCAGCCGCGCCCAGATCCCGCAGCGCTCCAGCAGTGCCTGGGCGGGTTGCAGAAACGCGGTGGTGCGCAGGTCGGAGCCTTCGGCGTCACGCTCTGTCACCGGCGGGGCGGGATCGGCGCAAATCACGCTGAAGCCGCTGGAGGCAAAAGCGGCGGCGGCGGTCAGACCCGCAATGCCGCCGCCGGAAATCAGGATATCGCAGGTATTGGCCATCGTCTCAGCCCTCCGTTCTGCCGCCAGAAATAGGCCCGGACAGCGGGGGAAGACAAGCCGATAGCGGTAGATAGGGCGCTTAGCCGCGGGTGATCGAGATCAGCAGCGTGAACACCACCGGCACCATGCAGACCGCCGGGATGTAGAGGCCGGGAATGCCGAACAGCAGGATCGAACAGCCCCAAAGGCTGACCAGCGTTGCAATGGCGTAATAGAGGTTTTCATCCGGGCCGTAAGCGACCTCTTTGATCATCCGTCCCAGCAGCGGCACGGCAAACAGCATGCGCTGCATCAGGGTCAGGCGTTCGGGAAGGGCATATGCGCTCATCGGTCGGGCTCCAAGCATTCGGGTTCGGGGCGCATATAGGGAGGAAAACATGCGGCAAACAGGTATATTTTGCCGCAGTTGCAAAGATTTGCCGGTGTGCAGTTGTACACATCCCTGAAGGCGGCAAAAGACGTCTGAATGCGCCGCCTGCAAAGACGGGAACTCAGGTCAGAGCAGCCAGAAAACCCGTCAAATCTTCCGAATGATGATGAATGTGCGCGGCCCTGACCGGTTCCGGCGCCACATGCACCGTGCGCATTCCCATCTGATGCGGGGCGGCAAGGTTGCGGGCGTCATCCTCGAACATTGCCGCTTGTTCCGGGGTTACGCCGGCGCGGGCAAAGACCCGGTCAAAGGCGCGCCGCTCCGGCTTGGGGTGGTAGTCCGCGTGTTCCACGCCATAGACGCCGTCAAACAGCCCCGACAGCCCGCGTGCGGCCAGCACCCGCTCTGCATAAGGGGCAGTGCCATTGGTATAGACGAACTTCCGGCCAGGCAGATTGCGGATGTTCGCCGCCAGGCCAGCGTCCTTTTCAAGAGGCTCCATCGAGATGTCATGCACCGCAACCAGATAGGGTTCCGGGTCCAGATCATGCTCGCGCATCAGCCCGGCCAATGTGGTGCCGTGTTCGCGCCAGTAATGGCTGCGCAGGTGGTCGGCCTTGGCCTTGTCCACGCCAAGGGCTGCCATCACATAGGCCGTCATCTTGACCTCAATCTGGTCAAACAGCCGTGCCGACGGCGGATACAGGGTGTTGTCGAGGTCGAACACCCATTGGGTGACATGGGAAAAGGAGTGCTTGGGCATGGTGCCGGATTAGGGGGCGGATGCCGCTATTGCAATCAAAAGCGCATTTTGACTGCGGGTTTTCAGCGCTTTAGCGCCATCAGGGTTGATTGCTGCCCCTTGCGCTGTAGAGATTGGCCAACTGAAAAAGACAGGAAGACCCATGAGCCAGAGCCGCAGCAACCAGAAAGATGCCTATGCGCTGATCCTCGAGGCGATCGACGTTGGCGTTTACAAGCCCGGCGACCGGCTGGTGGAGAGCGATCTAGCCGAACGCTTTGGCGTCTCGCGCACTCCGATCCGCGAGGCGCTGCAGCGTCTGGAGACGCAGTCGCTGCTGGAGCGCGACGGGCGGTCGCTGATTGTCGCCTCGCTTGACCACAATCAGATGGCCGAACTGTATGTGGTCCGGCGCGAGCTGGAAGGGCTGGCAGCACAGCTGGCGGCGCGCCATGCTACCGAAGAAGAGATTAAGGTGCTGAAGGAAATGGTCGAGGCCGATGATCAGCTGATCGGCGATCCGTCGGCGCTGTCCAAGGCCAACCGCCGGTTCCATGAACAGATCCATTTGGCGTCGCACAATCGCTATCTGGTGCAGCAGCTGGACCTGGTGCACCGGACCATGGCGCTGATGGCGACCACATCGCTGGCCGCCGAAGGGCGCAGCGAGATTGCCCAGTCCGAGCACAAGGGTATTGTTGATGCGATCGGCCGCCGCGATGAGGCGGCGGCGGGTGAAGCGCTGAAGGAACATATCTCGATCGCCTTCATGACCCGGCTGAAGCAGGACGCCAGCGGGCGGGGATAAACCGCCAGAGCCGAAGCCATGCACCGCGGCATTTGGATGCGGGTTTGATGCCGTGCGCCGTCTTGTCCCAGAAAAACGGCCGGACAAGCAGCTCACGCGTGGCTTTGGTGACAGCAATGGCGCCCATCGGATAGTAGAGGATCATCGCCGGCGCCCAGGCCGCCAGCCTGGGCCGACCCATGGCAAAGGCGGCGGTGACGCTGATGACCAGTCCCAGCAACTCGAAAAACACCAGCGCCGCGGCCGCCAGCGACAGCAGCAGCGGCGAAGCCGTGCCGGCGCTGGGGTGCGGCAGGCCAAGCGCTATCAGCCAGAACGACCACAAAACCGGCGCAAACAGGAACTGCCCGATGGTGCCCAGGAAGAACGCCTGAAAACCCAGGAACCGTTTCCAGCCAAGGTCACCCAGCAGCCGCAGCGGCTGGCGCATATGCACCAGATAGGTCACCATGAACCCTTTCAGCCAGCGCGAGCGCTGCTTAACCCAGGGCCAGGGACGGCAGTTGGCTTCCTCAAAAGTGGTGCTGGGCAGCATTCCGGTGCGGTAGCCGGCGCGGTAGAGGCGGACACCCAGATCCGCATCCTCGGTGACGTTATGGGCATCCCAGCCGCCCAGTTCCTCCAGCACCTTGCGGCGGATGAACATTGTCGTGCCGCCCAGCGGCACCACCAAGCCAAGCCGGGAAATTCCGTGCAGAACGATGCGGAACCAGCTGGCGTACTCCAGCGTGAAGCAGCGGGAGATCCAATTGGTGGCGGGGTTGTAGTAGTCAAGAACACCTTGAAAACAGGCCGTGTTTCTGTCGGCGCGGGCAAAGGCCTGCGCCACCTGATCCAGCTGATCCGCCTGCGGCGCATCCTCGGCGTCCCAGACACCGATGATGTCGCCACGGCAGAAATTCAACGCATAGTTCAGCGCCCGCGGCTTGGTGGTCAGCCCGCCAAAGGCCGGAACCTCAACCACCCGGATCCAAGGCGGTAGGCGGGTGCCTGCAAGGGCTGCCCGGGTGACGGCGTCATGTTCCTCCAGCACCAGGATCACATCGGTCAGGGCCGGCGGGTAGCTGAGCTTGCGGATGCGGGCAAGCAGTGCACGGCTGATCTCGGCCTCCTGGTAAAGCGGCACCAGGATCGAGATGACGGGCCGGTTGCCCAAGCCGGTTTGACAGGCCAGGGGCATCTGCGCCGGAGGCCGGCAGCGGGTCCGGCCGGACCAATAGGCTGCAAGCCCGCAAAGCTTCAGCATGGTGAACAACAGCACCGACAGCAGCGCCAGCAGGCTAAGAGCGGTGAAGACCGCCGCAGGGGCGGTCCAGCTAAGGTAAAGCGCGGGCAGGGCACAGACTGTCAGCAGTGCGCGGCCCCGTGCAGGCTGCAAGCTGCGGCAGCTTTGCCGCGGAGCCACGCTGCAGCAGGCCTGGCGCACCAGGGCGGGGCTGAAATGCGCGGTCAGCAAAGCGGTGATCTGCGCTTCGCAGGCCAGCACTGGCGTGATGCAGCCAAAACTGTCCTGCAGTTCGCCGCGCAGCATCTCGAATTGGTCCGGGTGGGCAATGGCAACGGTGACGGTTTGGCCGAATTGCATCCACGGAAGCGCAGAGTGGCGCAGCCAGAACTGGGCGGGTTTGCGGGCCAGCAGCCGGGGATTGACAACCTGGCCGCTGAGGTCGGCGCGCTGCATCCGGTATTGCCGGGCCAGCGTGTCCTGGACCTGGTCTTCACTGGCCAGCCCCTCGGCCACCAGCACACGCCCAAGGGCGGCCTTCTGGTGCTGGCGCAGCACCAGCGCCTTCATCATGCCGCGGCCATTTACCGGCGGCGGCAGCCCCGGAGAATACTCCCCGGCGGGCCGCGGCGGGCGGAACTGCCGCAGCGGCTGAGACACAAAACCCATCGCCCCCCCGTAACAAAAACACCTGAGGGCTTCAGGCTGGCGGCGGGGGTTTAAGAATTGGTAAATGCAGTGTTAACCATGCCGTCCGGCAGCATGGTTAACAGCTTTTTTACGCAGATTTGCGTGCGGCCATGGCCTCGGCAAAGCGTTCGAACAGATAAAAGCTGTCCTGCGGGCCGGGGCTGGCCTCGGGGTGGTGCTGCACCGAATAGACCGGGCGGCCGGAAATGCGGATACCGCAGTTGGAGCCGTCAAACAGCGAAACATGGGTTTCTTCCACGCCTTCCGGCAGGGTTTGCGCGTCCACCGCAAAGCCGTGGTTCATCGAGGTGATCTCAACCTTGCCGGTGGAATGCTCCTTGACCGGATGGTTGGCGCCATGGTGGCCGTGGTTCATCTTGATGGTGTTGGCTCCCAGTGCCAGTGCCAGCATCTGGTGGCCCAGGCAGATGCCGAAAACCGGCAATTCTGTCTTCAGGACGTCCTTGATCATCGGCACCGCATATTCACCTGTCGCGGCGGGGTCGCCAGGGCCGTTGGACAGGAACACCCCGTCGGGATTATGCGCCAGTACCTCCTCGGCGGTGGCGGTGGCGGGCAGCACTGTAACGTCGCATCCCGCGCTGGCCAGGCAGCGCAGGATGTTGCGCTTGGCGCCATAGTCGATGGCCACAACCTTATGCGCGGGCGCTTCCTGGCGGGCATAGCCGTCCGGCCAGGCCCAGCGCATTTCGTCCCAGCGGTAGCTTTGCGCGCAGGAGACGTCTTTGGCCAGATCGAGGCCGACAAGACCCGGCCAGTCACGCGCCTTGGCAACCAGCGCTTCGACATCGAAGTTGCCGTCGGGGTCATGTGCCAGTGCCACATGCGGCGCGCCCTGCTGGCGGATCGCGCGGGTCAGGCGGCGGGTGTCGATGCCGCCAATTGCGATGCGGCCGGTGCGGGTCAGCCAGGATTTCAGCTCTTCGGTGGCGCGCCAGTTGGAAGCCAGGGTCGGATCCCACTTCACCACCATGCCGGCCGCGACGGGGTCACCGGTCTCGTCATCCTCAGGCGTCACGCCGGTGTTGCCGATATGCGGGAATGTGAAGGTGACGATCTGGCCGGCGTAGGAAGGATCGGTCATGATCTCCTGATAGCCGGTCATTGCGGTGTTGAAGCAGAGCTCGGCCACGGTGTCGCCGGTGGCGCCGAAACCGGTGCCGTAAAAGACGGTGCCATCGGCGAGCGCCAGGCATGCGGTGGGCTTGGACGGGGCGGAAGCGGCCATTGCGCGAGTCTCCATGCGGTGAAATTCATCGGCTTGTAAGGGGAGCGCCCAAGCGGGTCAAGCCTGCAGCGGCGGGCAGGCAGACGCAGGTTCAGGAATAGGAAATTTATAGTAAACTTGCACAGCGGGTGCAGAATGGATAACCATCGGTGTCCGGCAACCATGGGATGCTTACTACGATGGATACGCGCACACAGGTCAATCAGGCCTTGAAGCAAGCGATGAAAGACAAGGCGGCGGAGCGGCTGTGTACGCTGCGGCTGATCAACGCGGCAATCAAGGACCGGGAAATCGCCGCCCGCGCCGATGGTGAAGAGGGCGGTATCGGGGAAGGGGAAATCCTTGCCATCCTGGGAAAGATGACCAAGCAGCGCAACGAAAGCGCACGCGCCTATGAAGAAGGCGGGCGGCTGGATCTTGCGGAGCGGGAACTGGGCGAAATCGCCATCATCGAGGAGTTCCTGCCGCAGCAGCTGAGCGACGAGGAAGCCGGCGAGGCGATCACTGCGGCGGTGGCGGAAACCGGCGCCGAATCGATTCGCGACATGGGCAAGGTGATGGGGGCGCTGAAGGCGAAATACACCGGCCAGATGGATTTCGGCAAAGCCGGGCCCCTGGTCAAGGACCAGCTTTGCAGCAAAGGCGACTGCTGATAGAAAGGCACGCTGGCGCGCGCTGCCTCCGGCGGGAGTATTTTTGCAAAGATGAAACGGGCAGGTCCGCGTTGCGGGCCTTTTGCTTTTCCGGTCAATGCGAAAAAGCAGACTTGAGGTCGCCATAAAGCGCGACCCGTTCGTCTTCAGACAGGAAGGCGCCGATCTCCACTTCGCGGCCGCCGCCCTGCAGGGTGACATAATGCGGCACCGGGCCGTCGTGGTCGTGCATCTCGACGCGGGTCCAGTAGCGGTTGCAGCGCCAGTTTTGACGGCCGCCATCGGGATTGATCCGCTCCAGATGGGCCTCTTCTTTTCCGATGGTCAGCACCTCCAGGATCTGGTGGTCATGGCGGCTGCGGTCCAGCGCCCATTTCATGCCGAACAGGGCCAGCAGCAGGAACGGCAGCAGCCCCCACAGCAGGAAAGATCCCAGGACAGGGATCAGCGGCACGCAGATCAGTGCCGCTGTCAAGCCAAGGAACCGCACATAGCCCTGCGGTGGCAGCGATTGATGCGGCCAAAGGTGCAGCTCGCGTTCGGCGTCTTGCTGCGGTCGGGTCCAGTTGTAGGGCATCTGTTCAACGCCTGCTGCGCAAAGTGGGTTCTTCATAAATGATGTGCCGGAAAGTCCGGATTTCCACTGCGGGTTATTACCGCGGGGCGCGCGCATGAAAAAGGCCCCGGAGCATCTGCGCCGGGGCCTTTTTTGATGTCAGTGTCGCAGCCGCTTAGTGCGAATGCGAGCGGTCCCAGTCTTCCTGCTTGGGCAGGATTTCAAAGGTATGCTCGGGCGGCGGGCATGGCAGGGTCCACTCCAGGGTATCCGCGTATTCGTTCCAGTAGTTGTTCTGGGTGATGCGGGCGCCGCGCAGCAGCGAATAGATCACCACGCCGAAGAACAGCAGGAAGGATGCAAAGGACAGGAACGCGCCATAGGATGAGATCTTGTTCCAGTAGGCGAAGCCTTCCGGATAGTCGATGTACCGGCGCGGCATGCCCTGGCGGCCCAGGAAGTGCTGCGGGAAAAACGTCAGGTTGGCGCCGATGAAGAACATCCAGAAGTGGATCTGGGCGCCCAGCTCGTTGTACTGACGGCCGGTCATCTTGCCGAAGTAGAAGTAGATGCCCGAGAAGATCGCAAAGACAGCGCCCAAGCTCATCACGTAGTGGAAGTGCGCAACCACATAATAGGTGTCGTGATAGGCGCGGTCCACAGAGGCCTGCGACAGCACCACACCGGTCACACCGCCGACGGTGAACAGGAACAGGAAGCCGAAAGCAAACATCATCGGAGCTTTGAATTCGATCGAGCCGCCCCACATTGTGGCGATCCAGCTGAACACCTTAACCCCGGTCGGAACCGCGATGACCATTGTGGCCAGCATGAAGTAGGCCTGCTGGTTCAGCGACATGCCGACGGTGTACATGTGGTGCGCCCAGACAACAAAGCCCAGAACACCGATCGCGATGATCGCCCAGACCATCGGCAGATAGCCGAAGACAGGCTTGCGCGCGAAGGTGGCGATGACGTGGGAGATGATGCCAAAGCCCGGCAGGATCACGATGTAGACTTCCGGGTGGCCGAAGAACCACAGGATGTGCTGGTACAGGATCGGGTCGCCGCCGCCGGCTGCATCAAAGAAGGTGAAGCCGAAGTTGCGGTCCATCAGCAGCATGGTGATGGCGCCGGCCAGAACCGGCAGGGACAGCAGGATCAGCCAGGAGGTGACGAAGATCGACCAGGAGAACAGCGGCACCTTGAACAGGGTCATGCCAGGGGCGCGCATGTTCAGGAAGGTGGTGATCATATTGATCGCACCCAGGATTGAGGACGCGCCCGAGACGTGCACGGCAAAGATCGCCAGATCCATCGAGTAGCCGCCCTCGTTCACCGACAGCGGCGGGTAAAGAACCCAGCCCACGCCGGAGCCCAGCTGGTCATTGCCGCCCGGGGAGACAACCGAGAGGACCGCCAGCGAGGTGCCTGTGACATACATCCAGAAGCTGAGGTTGTTCATCCGCGGGAACGCCATGTCCGGCGCGCCGATCTGCAGCGGCATGAAATAGTTGCCGAAACCGCCGAACAGCGCCGGAATTACCACGAAGAACATCATCAGGATGCCGTGGGCGGTGATCATCACGTTCCAGAGATGGCCGTTCGGGGTGCATTCCGCAGAGGCGTCTGCGAACATGCGCGCGCCCTCCAGGCACATGTATTGAACGCCGGGATCCATCAGTTCCAGCCGCATATAGACGGTGAAGATGACAGAGATAAGACCGGCGAACGCCGAAACGATCAGGTAGAGAATGCCGATGTCTTTATGGTTCGTGCTCATGAACCAGCGGGTGAAGAAACTCCGCTCGTCCTCGTGGCCGTGACCATGAATGGCTGCGTCTGCCATTTAGGTGCCTCCTGCTGCATAACGAAAGGCCCCCGGAGACGGACTCCGGGCGGCCTGGATTCCTTCGGAGTATTAGTGTGGCCCGCCAGAGCCTTCAATGGCGGAGTTTGATCTGGATCAAGATTTATTGCCGCAGGGGCTTGAATGCCAGGCGGGCTGCGGCGCCGCAGGGTGCTTGACCTGGCCGCACGGCACGCGCACAACCGGAACAATGCCAAAATCAGGAGGCCGGACGCATGCCCGCTTATGATCCCGACAATATCTTTGCCAAGCTGCTGCGCGGTGAGATTCCCTCGGCCCGTGTCTATGAAGATGACGATACGCTGGCCTTCATGGATATCATGCCGCGCAGCGACGGGCATCTTCTGGTGATCCCGAAAACCCCGTGCCGCAACCTGCTGGACGCCAGCCCTGCGCAGTTGGCAGCAGTGATGCAGACGGTTCAGAAATTGTCGCATGCGGTGATCAAGGCCTTTGGCGCGGACGGGGTGACCGTGCAGCAGTTCAACGAGGCCGCGGGCGGGCAGGAAGTCTTTCACCTTCATTTGCATGTGCTGCCGCGCAAGGAGGGCGACCGGCTGCGCCCGCCGGGAACGATGGGCGACCAGGCGCTGATCCAGACCCAGGCGGAACAGATCCGCGCAGCACTCGCCGGACATTGATGCCTGCTTGGCGGCAGGACCTTTGAGAAAATGAAATCACCTCTGTAATTAGAGCGGTGATTTCAATGTGAATTTGTGCATTCGAAATAAATGTTGAATTTTAGTTGAATTTGATCATAGCTGTTTCGCAAATTAGTTGTAGGTCAAAGAGGGCGCCCGCGCCCAAGCGTATGGGGACCCAAGAATTGGGTGGTCCGGCACGGTATGCCAGCCCGGATTAGGGCGGCAACAGCCGGGAATTTTCAGTTGCCAGGCTGACAGCCTGAAACATGCGGGCAAAACGCCCGTGCCAGAACGTATGCTTGCAGGGCGCGCCGTCGCATTGACGCGGAAAGCAGTATTGGAGGGAGCGAAGTGACGCTCTTGTGCCGCGCGCAGGCCTTGTCGCAGGACCAGGTTGTTGCCGCAATTTATGAGACGATGATCCGGGCGGAGCAATTCGACCGGTTTTCTGCTGGTCCGCCAACCGGGGGGGACGCCGGAGAGGGCAGTGGACGCTGGCGCGCCTTTGGGCAGCCCAGGCCCGTGCCGGCACTCAAGGCGCATTTCTCGCGGGCGGCCCAGATCCAGGAACAGCAGTGGGAGCGGGCGGGGCGGCCGCACCCCGGAGAATACTCGGGCGAGTGCTGCCGGTTCTGGCTGTTGGCTGGTGGCGGATCCGAGGGACGCCTGCTGAATGCGTCGCAGCGCGCTGCCCGGCAGCTTGTCAGCGGCGGCGATCTTGCCGCAGCCATGGGGCTGACGCGGGCCGCAACAGACCGGTGGAGCATCTTTCTGGAGCAGGTGCGCGAGGGGGAGTTTTCCTGGCAGGACGTTCTGCTTCTCGGCACCGGCCGCCCGGGCGAGCGGTATTTATGCCGCCCTGTCCGGCTGAAGGGGGCAGGCGGCCCTGTCGCAGCCGTCATGGCAGAGCGGCTGGATTGCGAATGGAGCGCAGAGGCCGCAGGCCCCGTGGCGTCTGCTTTCGGACTGCAGAAATCTGATCTTGACCCGCTGAAGGCGGTGATGAGCGGCGCCGGCGGCCGGGTGGCAGCGGAGCTGGAACAGATTGCAGCAAGGGCCGGAGCACCGGGAACAGCCGAGTTGATCCGGCTGGCCGCGTTCCTGATCAACGAGCATGTGCGGGACCTGAAAATTGCCCGGGGTGAGCTGCTGCCGCCCTCTGAGGAGATTGAGGACAGAAGCGGGCGGCGCAGCCAGTTTTTCCGGTTTGGTGCGGAAACCGGACAGCCGGTTATATTTGTGCACGGGGTGCTGGACGGGATCGTGCCGCTGCAGCGCCTGCAGCCGCAGCTTAGGACCCTTGGGTTCCGGGTCTATGCGCCGATGCGCGCGGGCTACGGCGGCTCGGTGCCGCTGCCGCGGGGGCAGGACCCGGCGGATGCCTTTGTGCAACAGCTGGATGCGCTGATCACCCGCGAAAACCTGCAAAGACCGGTATTGCTCAGCCACCGTGGCGGCGCATTGTACGGCTGCGCGGCGGCCAACCGGCTGCACAGCCGGATCTCCGGACTGGTGGCTGTCGCCTCGAATTGTTCAATTACTTCGCCGCGGCAGTTCTCCGGGCTCAGCGGTTATGCCTGGCTGGTGGCCTTTTCCGCTGCCCGTGCCCGCTGGATGCTGCCGGTGCTGATGAAGGCCTGGTCGGGCGCCCTGCGCTGGTACGGGCACAAGGCGCTGCTGAAGTTCCAGACGGTGCGCAACAGCCGGGAAAGGGCCATGCTGGATCAGCTGGGCCTGCTGCCGCTGCTTAAGCAAAGCCAGCTGCTGTTCCGGCAGCAGGGCGGTGCCGGCTTTCTGGCAGATGTGCAAATGATTCGGCAGGGAACGCAGAAGATGGCGCTGACACGGCATACGCGGGCGGTCTTTGTGCATGGCGGCGAGGACCACGTCGCACCGCTTTCCGATATCCGCGATACTTTCGGCGGTCAGCAAAACGCTCAGCTCTGTGTCAGCCAGGAGGCGGGCGCGTTACTGTTCTACACCCTTCCGGAACTGGTGCTGACGGCGCTGCAGGACTGCGTTTCGGCGGCGCAGGGCAAGGGTTAGCCGCCGAACACCTGCTCAAAACTGCGCTTCAGGGCAACGTCCACATCCGCCATGGTGACCGGCAAACCCAGGTCCACCAGGCTGGTCACCCCGTATTCGGTGATGCCGCAGGGCACGATGCCGGTGAAATGCTCCAGCTCCGGCTCCACGTTGATTGAGATGCCGTGGAAGCTGACCCATTTGCGCAGGCGGATGCCGATCGCGGCAATCTTGTCCTCGGCCATGCCGCCCGCAACGGTTTGCGGCTTGTCCGGGCGTTCGACCCAGACGCCGACCCGGCCGTCGCGGATATGGCCCTTAATATTGAACTCATCCAGGGCGGCGATCACCCAGCTTTCCAGCTGCTGCACGAACTGCCGCACGTCGTGGCCGCGCTGGCCCACGTTCAGCATCACATAGACCACCCGCTGGCCCGGCCCATGATAGGTGTATTGGCCGCCCCGTTTGCTGTCATAGACCGGGAAACGGTCCGGATCGGTCAGGTCCTCGCGCTTGGCCGAGGTGCCGGCGGTGTAAAGCGGCGGATGTTCGACCAGCCAGATGCATTCTTCCGCCGTGCCCGCAGCAATCAATGCCGCGCGCTCCTCCATGAAGACAACCGCTTGATCATATTCAACAAGACCGTCCGATGCGATCCATTCAACCATGGTTTCTGCCGTCCTTTTCCGTCCCGCCTTGGAGGCCCGCCGGAAAAGTGATCGTAAAATCCCTAGGTGGCAGCCCTGACTGTGGGGTATCGTGATTCCATTGTTTGTATCTATAGGGGGCGAGTATCATGCTTTCCAAGCCGCTTAAGCCGGCATTGACGGCCGCTTTTCTGGCAACGTCATTCACCAGCCCTGCGACCGCGAGCGATTTGGGCGCCGCAATTGTCGGAGGGGTGATTGGCGGGGTTATCGTCAATGAAGTTCACAGGAATAAACAGCGCCAGCGCCGTGCCACCACCTACCGCCGCGCGCCGGCAAGTTCCGCCACCAGGGCGCAGAACCGTGAAACCCAGGTTGCCTTGAATTACTTCGGTTTCCATTCCGGTACGCCGGATGGGGTGCTGGGCAGGCGGTCCCGCGCGGCCATTTCACAGTATCAGGTTCACATGGGCTATCCGGCCACGGGCTATCTGGCTCCGTATGAACGCAATTTCCTGGTCAGCTCCTACAGCCGGGCGCAAATCGGCGGCCCGCAGGTGATCAAGGCGATGCAAGGCCCCAACGGAGTGCGGGGATTGCTGCACAGCTGGCGGAATGAAGCTGCGGGCGTCAGGACCGCAGGAAGCGGCTACAGCGGCGGCGGCTACGGCGGGTTGCCGTCCGAAGTCAGCCAGGCGGTGGATGAGATCGCCGCCAGCTCCGAGCCGACCGGGGAACAGCTGCTGCAGCGCACCGGCTTCATGCAGCTGGCGGATCTGAACGGCGATGGCCGGAACGATTATGTGCTCGACACTTCGGTCTCCGGCTCCTCCTTCTGGTGCGGTGCCTCGAACTGCTCGGTGATGGTGTTTGCCTCCACCCCGCAGGGTTATCAGCGCAATGACTTCCTGGCGCGCGGCGTGACACCCGCCAGTTTTGCCTGCCATCAGGGCACCTGCAGAATGGCGGATACGGGCGAAACCGCTCCGGTCCAGGCCGCACAGCAAAACCGCAGCACAGTGACAGCCTTTGCCGGGCAGGAAAGCGCCTCGCTGGGCGGCATCACCCTGTTTGACCAGCCGGCGCAAAGCGCGTCGCTCACCAGCTATTGCAGCAAGGTCAGCCTGCTGACCAGCTCCAACGGCGGCTTCATGACGGCGGCAAGTATGACTGATCCGGAGCTGGCGCTGGGTGAGCAGTTCTGCCTTGCCCGCACCTATGCCATCAATGCGGGCGAGACCCGGGCCGGCAAGGTTCAGGGCGTTTCGCAAGCACAGATCGACAGCCAATGCGATGCATTCGGCCCGGCTGTGCAGCCCTTCCTGGCCAAACTGGGAACCGCGGGCAGCGGTGAAGTGATGGGCGATGTGCAGAAGTTCGTGCTGCAATCCGGCATGTCGCTGGAACAGCTGGCCAATACCGCCGGGATCTGCCTGTTCTCCGGCTACCGCCGCGATGACATGGACGTGGCGCTGGGCGCTGCGCTGATCCTGACAGGCACCGGCCAGCGTCCCTATGCTGAGCTGATCGGCCACCATCTGGCTCTGGGTTTTGGCGCGCCGGTCACGGCAGAGCGGGCGCAGGACTGGTACGGCATGGCCGTGATTTCGCTGGAAAGCGGCGCGGCTCCTGTCTTTGCCCCGGGACAGCCTGAGCGGGCAGAGCTAATCAAGACAGCTTCGGCCAAGCTGGCAGGCGGCCGGGTGCAGCCGGTGCAGGCCTCCGGCAGTACGGCCCTGCCGTCGTTCTCCACTGACTGACCGCTGTTTGCCGCAGCTGTTGAATGCAAGTGGCCGGCAGAATTGCCGGCCACTTTTTTGCATAGAATTTCTATACTGCCGGTACCCTGGGGCGTCCTGGCGGTTGTGGCCGGTTTTTTCCATTAAATGCTGGATTTCAGCCTTTGACTCCGCGCGGTCTTGAATGCAATTTATGCAATCAAAAAGTGCATTGTCTTAGGGGGTGTTTATGCGGTTCAAGCTGCTT
The DNA here is from genome assembly GCF_021654205.1 of Leisingera sp. MMG026. Taxonomy (NCBI): domain Bacteria; kingdom Pseudomonadati; phylum Pseudomonadota; class Alphaproteobacteria; order Rhodobacterales; family Roseobacteraceae; genus Leisingera; species Leisingera sp. MMG026. Next base: position 82,067 of record NZ_JAKFZM010000016.1, read on the forward strand.
TCCACATTCATTATCTGTTCTGCGCTGGCAATGACGCCGGCCGCCCGTGTTTCTGCTGATGCGGGTGATTTTGCTGCCGGCGCCATCCTTGGTGGCATCATCGGCGGCGCCCTGTCCAAGAATCAAAGGCGCTCGGGCAGTAAGGCGCCCCGGCGTTCCCGGCTGCCGTCCACTCAGGAAGGCCGCCAAATTCAGGAATCGCTGAACTACTTCGGCTTCCCCGCGGGAGCAGTCGACGGTCAGCTGGGCCGTAAAACGCGCGAGGCGGCTTCCACCTATCAGGCTTATCTCGGGTACCCGGTCACCGGGCAGCTGAATGAGTTCGAGAAAGACCTTCTGATCAGTTCCTTTCAGCGGGCGCAAACCAGCGGTTATCTCGCCAGCCAGCAAGCGATGGCACATCCCGACGGGCCGCGCGGGCTGCTGAAGATCTATTTGGCCGAGCGGATGGCACCGCAGCCACAGCCGCAGCAGCCCTATGGCTTGCCCCAGGCCACCATGGCCGGGAACAGCACCGGCACCTATGGCGTGCCGCAGCAATACGGGCAGAGTGCGCCGCAGCAATACGGCCAGCAGCAGATGGGGTTTGCAGCCACCGCCCAGACATACGGCATTCCGCAGCAGCCTCAGTTTCAGGGCCAGCAAGGGCAGTTCGTGCCGCGGTCACAAGTGCAAGGCCAATTTATGCCGCAAGGCCAGCAGCAGGGGCAGTTCGTGCCGCAGGGGCAGGTAATGGCCGCCGCACAGGGGCAGGCGCTGATCCAGAACGGCGCGGTCGTCCAGGGCAGCGGAACTGCAGCAACCCCGGTTCTGCTGCAGCAAAACGATAGTGCTGCCCCTCTGATCAGCCGCCGCGCATTGGTGATCGGTGTTGACGGCTACCAGAACCTCACCGCCTTGCAAAAGGCGCGCAACGATGCTCTGGCGGTCAGCAATACGCTTGGGGCGCTCGGTTTTGAGGTGACCACGCTGTATGACGCGGGGCGCCGCGACATCAACAGCGCGGTCTCGGCCTTTGCCAATCAGATCAAGCCGGGGGATGAAGTTCTATTTTACTTTGCCGGCCACGGGGTTGAGATCGACGGTCGCAATTACCTGCTGCCTTCTGATGTGCCGATGGTGAATTTTGGCGATGAAAGCTTCCTGACCGGGGAAAGCATTGCCGCTGACCGGGTGCTTGGCACTTTCCAGCGCAAAGGCGCTCGTTCAACCATCATGATCCTGGACGCCTGCCGCAACAATCCCTTCCCGAAGGACGGCCAGCGTTCGGTCGGCGGCACCCGCGGCCTGGTGCGGATGGAGCCGCCGGAGGGCGCCTTTATTCTGTATTCCGCCGGGGCAGGGCAGACCGCGCTGGACCGGTTGTCGGACAATGACGCCAATCCGAATTCGGTATTCACCCGGGCGCTGCTGTCGCGCCTGAACCAGCCGGGCATGACGCTGCACCAGCTGGCCAAACAGGTGCGCCGGGATGTGCAGGATCTGGCCGCCACCGTGAATCACAATCAGTTCCCGGCTTATTATGACCAGATGTCGGGCGAGATGGTGCTGCGCCGCCAGCTGGCAGCCCAGGGCAACTGAGGCTGCTCCCAGGGGTGCTGAGAAACCGGAGGCAGCCGGATACCCGGCTGTTTTCCAACGCTTATGCTGCGTCGCCTGCCGGGGCGTATATTCTGTTCAAAAAAGATGATTTTCAGCTTCACATCGCATCCGGGCTGGTCTATACGCCTCGACACCAAGCCTAAGACAGTGCGGTCGTGGCGGAATTGGTAGACGCGCAGCGTTGAGGTCGCTGTTCCTTAACCGGAGTGGAAGTTCGAGTCTTCTCGACCGCACCAACTTATACCTGAAAATTTATTGAAACGCCGATGCGATTGTGCGTCAGCGATACACGCGCGCCGGTCTGTTGCGGGAATATCAGCTGCCGGACCCTTTGGCGGGTGCTGGCGGCGTTTCCCGGTTCCGGCAGATCTGCGGGCCGGCTATAAACGGCTGCGTTCCTTGTGCTTGGCATTCGGAGCCAACAACGCAAAAACGTGATGCAGCAGTATGTCCAGTTCAGACCCCGGAAATTGCGACGGCATGATCCTTGAACGCGAACTCAGCGCGTTGTCCCTGGCGGGAAAAACCCTGCTGGACGCCGTGGAATTGCGTGCGTCCAATGGACGGGTTGCCCGCCTGTTCTTCAAATCCGGAACCGCGCGGGAAGGGCTGGGTATTGCGTCCCCGGCAGACAAGACAGTTCTGCACAACTATGGCGGCGCGCCGGTTCTGGAGGCTGAGATTCCGGACGGCCCCAGCGTGGTCACGGTTTCTGCTGAAGGGGCGCTTTACAACGTTCCGCTCCACCCGGAGGAGACAGACCTGTTTGCCGGGCTCAATGTACTGGCCGCTGTCCGCAATGGTGAAACGGCCCGAACTGCGGCCGAATGGCTGCGGTTCCATACGGCGCAGCATGGTCTGCAGGGGGCTGTCATCCTCGACCGGGCGCATCCGCAAGACAGCCGCCGTTTTATAGAGGAATTGCAAACGCTTGCTGGCTCCATCAAGGGGCTTGAACGGGTCGTGGTAGTGCATTCCAAACTGCCCCTGGGCAAGGATAATCTGCCGGAGGAGGCGCATCCGTTCAACGTGCCGGGGGCGCCAGGCAAAGACCGGATGGAGATCCCGCCAGCCGATCCCTGGCGGGCACCGCTGGGTGAGTTTCTGATCTATGAGATCCTGCGTGCCCGCTTCTTGGCGCGGGCACGGGCAGTGGCCAACATCGACCTATTCGACCTGCTGGCGCCGGATGAGGGGCCGAATGTCTTTGACCGGGCTGTCGCCGCGCCGACGGGCTGTCTGCGGCTGGGCGGAGTGCAGGCCTATCCATGGCGGGTGCGCAGGGGCGATCAGGCGTCTTTTGCGGATCACATCTGTACGCAGTTTGATGCCACCGGGCTGCGGCCGCGCTGGTGCGTGGCACCGGCCACAGCCGGCGGGAACTGCATTTGGCGGCTGATCCGGGTGGTCGGGACAGAGCCTGATCCGGCGGAAAATCTGCGGTTCTATCGTTGCATGGCCCTGCGGCATCCAACCGACACGGTGTCCAAGATCGTGCCGAAGACCAGCCTGGTGGAAACACCGGAACTGCTGTCGCTGGCCACGGGCTATTTCAACGCCAAGCCCGTGCGTATCCCTCCTGAGGATGCGATTAAGCGGCGTCGTGGAAAGCCCAGGACCGCCATCGTCACCACGATGAAAAACGAAGGTCCGTTCATTCTGGAATGGCTGGCCTACCACCGCGCAATCGGGGTCGATGATTTTCTCGTCTACACCAATGACTGCACCGATGGCACCGATACGATGCTGCAGCTGCTGCAGGACAAGGGCATCGTCCAGCACCGCGAAAACCCGTTCCGCAATACGGATCTGAAGCCGCAGCACGCGGCCTTGCAGGCGGCGGAGGAAGAGCCGGTGATCCGGGACGCAGACTGGCTGGTCTGCATGGATGTGGATGAGTTCATCAACATCAAATGCGGCGATGGCCGGCTGTCCGACCTGTTTCAGGCCGTGGGCAACGCCAATATGATCGCAATGACCTGGCGGCTGTTCGGCAACAATGACGTGCGCGATTTCACCGGCGATCTGATCACCCGGGAATTCACCCGCTGTGCCTTTGAAATGACCCGCAAACCGCACCAGGCTTGGGGTTTCAAAACCCTGTTCCGCAACACCGGTATCTTCAAGAAGCTGGGGGTCCACCGCCCCAAGGGGTTGAAACCGCAGCTGTGGGAGGACATCCGCTGGGTAAACGGCTCCGGCCAGGACATGCCGCGGGAGATGTTCCGCAACGGCTGGCGTTCATCGATGGATACCTATGGCTATGACCTGGTGCAGCTCAATCATTACGCCGTGCGCAGCGCCGAGAGCTTTCTGGTCAAGCGCGACCGCGGCCGGGTGAACCACGTGGACCGCGATCAGGGGCTGTCTTATTGGTTCCGGATGAACAACAACGCCGAGGATGAGAGGTCAATCCAGCGCATGATCCCGGCGCTGGAGGCAGAGATGGCGCGGCTGCTGGCAGACCCGGATATCGCCACGGCACATGAATACGCCAGCCGCAAGCACCGCGAGAAGATTGAGGAGTTGAAACTCCGCGATGACATGCTGGAGCTGTTCCAGGAACTGACCGGCGGTAAGCTGTGCAAGCTGTCTCGGATGCACGCGCATTTCGGCGCCAATGTCTTTCTGAGCGGCCCCGGAGTTATCCCTGACGAGATCGCCGAAAAGGAGCCGGGCAGCGATTTCTGGTTCACGGTAGAGCGGGGCGAAACCAACCATTGATCCCGGTGGTCTGCACATTGACAGGACTCCGGGCCGCGGGCTAAATTCCGTTAACAAAGAAGCACTGATAAACAGCTGCATTAATTAGTTTTTTGAGGGGCAGTCATCATGGCACTTCCGGCCATTGCGTCACTATGGGTGGGTCCAGAACTCAGCTGGCTGGAGCAGCTTTGCCTGCAGTCCTTTCTGGATCACGGCCACGAGGTGGTGCTATTCACCTATGACGAGGTCAAGGGCGTGCCAGACGGGGTGCAAGTAGCGGATGCCAATGAGATCCTGCCTGCCGACCGCATCATCCGCCACGCCCGCACCGGCAGCCCGGCCTATCATGCCGATGTCTTCCGCCTGCATTTGCTGCGCAAGACCAATTACATCTGGGCTGATACCGATGCCTATTGCTGTCAGCCCTGGAACATCAAGGGCAAGCATTTCCATGGCTGGATCTCAGACGATAAACCGATGGTCAACAACGGGGTTCTGCGGCTGCCCAAAACCTCCAAGACCCTGGCGGCGATGCTGCGCTTCACCAGCGATGAATATCCCGTCCCGCCCTGGTACAGCGCTGAAAAACAGGCCGAACTGCAGGCGCTTAAGGACAGCGGGCAGGGGGTTCATGTCTCGCTTTTGCCCTGGGGGGTCTGGGGGCCGGACGCGCTCACCTGGTTCCTTCAGGAAACCGGAGAGGTCAAGAATTCCCGTCCTGGCCATGTGATTTATCCTGTACCGTTCAAGCGGGCCGGTGTTGTGCTGAACCCGAACCGCCCGAACCAGGCACGCGGCCATATCCGCAGCGACACGCTGTCGATCCACTTCTGGGGCCGCCGCTTCCGCAACATTGCGGCCAAATACGGCGGCGTGCCCGCCGAAGGCTGCTATGTCCATGATTTGCTGGCCCAGCATGGGATTGATGCGGAAAAAACCCGCCACCTGCTGCAACCGGCCCCTGAACCGGAAGAAATACCCGTGGAAAAAACCGACCCGGCAGCGCTGGATTACTCGATGTTCAGCGACCAGGACGTCGCCAACATCCTGCTGCAACGCTCGGAATTGGCAAGTTCCGGCCAGACCATCAAGGACTGGATGGCAGGTGACGAAGAACTGCTGCTGGCAGAAGCCCGGTCGCAGCGGCAGCACATTCTGCATGAATCGATCCGGATCGCGGAACGGGAATGCGATTTCTTTCTGAAGGCCACCGATCCCATAGCGCCCGAACGGGCCGCGGACATCGGCTGCGGGTATGCCTTTGCCAGCCTGCTGCTGCACCGCCGCTATGGCTGCAGCATCGCGCTGATCGATATCGAAGAGGGCAACAGCCGTCATTTCGGCTTTGAGGGGGAAGGCGCAGGCTATACCAGCCTTGAGACCGCCCGCGCGTTTCTGGAAAAGAACGGCGTGCCGGCCGGAAAAATCACCACCATCAATCCCAAGACCGAAGACACCGCAGCGCTTGGTGCCTTTGATCTGGTGATCAGCCTGGCGTCTTGCGGGTTCCACTATCCCGTCGGCACCTATCAGGATCTGTTCAGAAGCCAGATCAGCCCTGGCGGCGGGATTGTTCTGGATATCCGCAAGGGGTCCGGCGGCATTGGCGCCATGAAAAGTTTCGGCACTGTCAAGGTCCTGGCCAAGCACGGCAAATATTCCACAGTTCTGACCCGTGCCGGACAAGAGGCGTGACTGGTAACCGGATCCTTAATCTTTTTCGGTTAGAGCAGCGCAAACGAAGGCTGCGGAATTGCGGTGTTTTCCACGGGCAGATGGCTGTCGGCACGGGGCGGCCCGGTGCCGGGGGTTCCCTGAAGGGCAGTTGACGACGGATGATGAGTGAAGGATTTGATTTCAAAGGCGTGCTGCCGGCACTGGATGCCGACGACGTTCGCACGGTCGCCGATATCAACGGTCAGGCACCGGAGTTGTGCATCCTTCTGTATCAGCGCTACGGCTGCACCATCGATCTGGTTTCCTGCGACCGCAAGGGGCAGGCCAAACAACCCGATGCGGCGCAGCTGAAAACCTGGAAGGCGCGGCTTGAACAGGGCGGCGTGGACCGGGACGCGATCCGGGTTGTGGCACCTTCGCAGGACTTGGGCAGCTATGACGTTATCCTGACGCTGAACAGCTTTGGCGCGCGCCACAAAATCCAGAACGCCGCGCCCATATTGGACCGCGCGCTGCATCCGCTTAGCCGTCTGGTGATTGAAATCCGCAAAGGGTCGGGCAGCTACCCGTTCCTCAAGGCCTATGGCAGCTGTAACACGCTGGTGCCGCCGGAGGCTGGCAAGAACGGCCTCGCAATCCTCTCCGCCGAACCGCAGGAGGTGCTGCCGCCCTCGGGTGAGTGGTCCAAAGTGGCCCGCCAGCTGGCCGGCAAGGAAGGCTTCTTTGACGAGCTGGAAGAGCATTCCTTTTTGTTCATGCCGCGTGGCGAAACGCTGGTGGTGACCTTCGACAACCTTGATATTGCCATGACCAAACGCGATGACCGGCGGCCCTGGGGCTTCAGTTTCATTGAGGCGCAGGGCTGGTCGATGCTGGGGGTGATGGCCAATGGCTGGACCTGGTTCCGCCATCAGGAAGTGTCCGCCAAGTTCGAAGAACTGCGCGACAGCGGTTTCTTTGCGCAGTTTTCACGGGTGGTGTTCTACGGCGCCTCGATGGGCGGCTATGCAGCGGCGGCCTTTGCGGCGGCGGCGCCCGGATCGACGGTGTTTGCAATCAGCCCGCAATCCACCCTCGACAAGACCCTGGTGCCTTGGGAAATGCGCTACAAGAAGGTGTGGGACAGGGATTTTTCCGGACCCTTCGGGGATGCCTCCCTGGCCAGCCAGGCGGCGGGCGATGTGCATATCATGTTCGACCCATACGTGGCGCCGGACGCGGCCCATGCGGCACGGTTTTCCGGAGCAAATGTCACCTTCTGGCGCTGCCCGCTGCTGGGCCACCGGCTGGGGTCGTCGCTGCAGCAGATGGGCGTCCTGCAGGAGATTGCCCGCGGCGCCATTTCCGGCGACCTGACACCGCACCAGTTTCATGGCCTGCTGCGCAAACGCCACCAATTCCCCCGGTTTCAGCGGGAGCTGGCCAATCTGGCCTTGGACCGCGGCCATCCGCGTCTTGCGAAACAAGCCTGCGAGTATATTTTGCGCCAACGGGATGACAGGTTCTTCCGCCGGATGAAGGCGCGGTTATGACATGTGAAATCTGCCGGACCGCGCGCCGGGACCAAATGCTGAGCAGGGAAGGGGCGAAGACCGGACAGGACGATGAACCAGGCAGAATCTGACATGCGGGACATAACCCTTGCTTTCCACGTCGGGGCGCCAAACACCGACAACGGCCAGCTGACCTGGTCGCTGCGCAAGGATGCGCAGCGGCTACTGGCGCAGGGCGTGATGATCCGTCGACCGGGCACCTATATGGCAGCGCTCAATCAAATGCTGCGCAAGCAGAACCAGGACACCGTCACCGACCAGGAACGCGCGGCGCTGCTGGACGGCATGGTCAAGGATCAGAGTGTTTCGCGGATCATCCTGACCAACTCCGGTTTTCTCGGGGTGCCGGGCTGGATGCTCAACGGCGGGCGGCTCTATCGCAATGCGGGCAGCAATACCGCGGCGCTGAGAACAGTCTTCCCGGGCAATCCGTGCGAGTTTTTCCTGGGCCTGCGCAATCCGGCCACGCTGATCGGACCGGTGTTTAAATCCCAGTCCAACCGCACCTGGGAGCAGTTTGCCGCAGGCACGGATTTTCTGAATCTGCGCTGGTCGGACGTGGTTGCAGATATTCAGGACAGCAACCCCGGCTGCCGCATCACGGTCTGGTGCAACGAGGAAACGCCGGTGATCTGGCCCAACATTTTGGGGCAGGTGACGGGTTTGGGCGACGGTTTCCGTTTTGACGGCGAACTGGATATTACCCGCGGCATCATTTCGGAGGCGGGATATGAGCGGCTGGAGGCCTATCTGGCAAACCGCCCCGGCCTGTCGGAAGACCAGCGTGAACGGGTGCGCGCACTGTTCCTCAGCTACTTCCACTCGGAGGAGGCGGTGGAGGAGGAAATCGATCTGCCGGGCTGGTCGCAGCCGCTGGTGGATGAGATGAGTGAAAGCTACCAGGCTGATGCCGAGCTGATCCGCCGGATGACTGGCGTTACATTTCTGTCCTGAGTGCTGCGCGACCGTATAGCGGCTTCATCAGGATTGCGGTCAGATACATCGGGATCTGGTAGCAGCCCAGAAAGATCAGCAGCGGATCGGTTGTGGCTGCGGGCAGGGCGATCAGAAACAGAGCGAAGTTCCGGTTGCCGGCGACAACGGAGACTGGCACGGCCCCACTGCCCGCGCGGCGGCGCATCACTGCGAATGTCAGCGCCTGCAGGCCGAGGTTGGCAGCCAGCGCAAAGCCCAGCCATTGCAGCACCAGCAAAGGCATGGTGCGCAACGCAGGCCCCAGCGCCGCCATCAGGCCAACCACGATCACTGCCAGCGCTATCACTGTCAGCCCATCGATAGCCTTGGCCTGATCCTCGCGCAGTTGCGGCTGGGTCAGGCGGCGCAGCAGGAAGGCGCAGACCACGGTGATGCCAATCACGCCAATGAGCCGCCCTGCCGCGCGCAGCACATCCCCAAGGCCTCCCAGGCCGGGGGCCAGCAGAAATACTGGAATTACTGTCAGCGGCATCAGCGCGGTGCCAAGGATCAGCAAGCGGAAGGCAGGTTCCGGCGCATGCCCCATCAGCGCGGTGATATTGGGGCTGCCGGTGACCGAAGGCGCGCTCAGCATCAGGATCAGCGCCACGGCGGCGGGCGTCTGCGCCACGCCGAACAACGCTGCCAGCCCCAAGGCCAGCAGCGGCAGCCCCACTTGCAGCAGCGCAATGGCTTTGACGGTGCCAATCCCGTCGGCCAGCCCGCCGGCAGCCTTGCGGAACCCGATCCTGTAGGCGTTCAAAAACAAAAGCCCGGCCACCATTTCCGGCAGCCAGGGCTGAAGCGTTGCGGCAAGACCGGGCAGCAGCAGCCCGGCCAATAGCCCCAGAACCAGCGCGGCCCGCCCATGCCGGGCGGCAAAGGCGAGCGCGCGCAGCATGGGGCTAGGCAGGCCCTGGCCGCAGGTTGTTCGGCAGGTAGGTCGCCAGCTCCGGGAAGGCGATCAGCACAAACACCATCAGCACCATGATCAGAAACATCGGAATCGCGGCACGGGCGATATAGCTCATCTCGTGGTGGGTCATGCCCTGCATCACAAACAGGTTGAAGCCGATCGGCGGGGTGATCTGCGCCATTTCCACCACAACCACGATGAAGATGCCGAACCAGATCAGGTCGATGCCCGCCTGCCGGATCATCGGCTCTACCACCGCCATGGTCAGCACCACCGAAGAGATGCCATCCAGGAAGCAGCCCAGCACGATGTAGAACACCAGCAGCACCATCAAAAGCTCCAGCCGCGTGAGCTCCCAGCCGGCGATCAGATCCGCCAGCCCGCGCGGCAGGCCGGTGAACCCCATCGACAGCGACAGGAAGGCCGCGCCGGCCAGGATCAGCGCAATCATCGCACTGGTGCGGGTGGCGCCCATCAGGCTTTCGGTGAAGGTCTTCCAGTTCAGCGAGCCTTGGCCCAATGCCAGCAGCAGAGAACCGATGACCCCGAATGCTGCGGCCTCGGTCGCGGTGGCAATGCCTAGGTACATTGACCCGATCACCACAATGATCAGCGCAATCACCGGCGCCAGGAAGCGGGAGTTCTTCACCTTCTCGGCAAAGCTCAGCTTGGCCTCGGGGGTTGGGTTCCAGTCCTTGCCGACCTTGGAATAGATCGCCACATAGCCCATGAACATCGCTGCCAGCACCAGCCCCGGCAGGATGCCGGCAAAGAACAGCTTGGTGATCGATTCATTGATGGTGACGCCATAGACAATCAGTGTCAGCGACGGCGGGATCATCAGGCCCAGCGTTGCAGCACCCGTCAGCGTGCCGATCACCATGGTTTCGGGATAGTTGCGCTTGCGCAGTTCGGGGATCGACATCTTGCCCACGGTGGTCAGTGTTGCCGCAGAAGAGCCGGAGACCGCGGCAAACACCGTGCAGCCGACGATATTGGTATGCACCAGCCCGCCGGGCAAGGGCGCCATCCAGGGCGCCAGCCCTTTGAACATGTCCTCGGACAATCGCGTCCGATAGAGGATTTCCCCCATCCAGATGAACATCGGCAGTGCCGTCAGGGTCCAGCTGGAAGACGCCGACCAGATCGTGGTCAGCATAACATCGCCCACGGGGCGGGTGGTGAACAGCTCCATGCCGACCCAGGCCACGCCCATCAGCGCCAGGCCAACCCAGACGCCGGACCCCAGAAGGGTGAACAGCACGAAGAGAAACAGAATGATGACTGAGATATTTTCCATGGGGCTTACTCCGCGTGGCTCTGGTCGTCCAGATCCCGGGTGATGCAGTGGTCGCCGCGAAAGATCACATGGATCAGGTGATCGGTGAGGGCGACGGCCAGAACGGCCCCGCCGAACAGCATCACGCTTTGCGGTATCCAAAGCGGCGTGCGGTCCTGGCCCTGGCTCACGTCGTTGAATTTCCAGCTCCAGTAGACAAAGCGGTAGGCGTAATAGGTGAAATACCACATCACCGCAGTGCCGATACCAAAGCACCAGATCTCCAGCACCCGGCGGAAACCATCGGGCACTGCATTCAGCAGGATCGACACCCGGATATGGCTGCCCCGGTTCAGCGCATTGGCAAACGCCAGGAAAGACGCCGCGGCCATTGCATAGCCAGCGTAATCCGGCGCGCCAGGGAAGACTTCACCGGTCCAGCGGGCCAGCATCTGGACAACGATCAGGCCTAAAATGGCAATCAGGCAAAGGGCGGCCAGCACCCCCGCCGCAAAATACAGAAAATCGAGTCCGGAGCGCAGCCCCCTGAGCACAGTCATATCATCCCCATCAGTCGTTCTTTTATGAGAATACGGGCGGCACCTGCCGCGCCGCCCGTACCAATCGGTCTGATTACTCGGCGCGGAATGCGTCGACGATGGCCTTGCCCTCGTCACCTGCGGCTTCCAGCCATTCATTGGTCATGGTGACGCCGATTTCCTTCAGCTCGCCCGCCATCTGATCCGAAGCCGGGCCGACAGTCATGCCGCCATCACGCAGACCTTGCAGGGTGAACCCGGTGTATTCCTTGGCGCGCCAGTTGCCCGCGTATTCGGCCAGCTTGGCGCAGCCCTGGATCACGTTCCGGTTGGCCGGGGATGTGCCGTTCCAGATTTCGGTGTTCACAAACACGTAGTTGCGCGGCAGCCAGGCGTCCACTTCATAGAAATAGCTCAGGCTTTCCCAGACTTTGCGGTCGTAACCGGTGGAGCCGGACGAGACCATGGATTCCGCAACACCAGTGGCAAAGGCCTGGCTGATCTCAGCCGCCTCGATGGTCACCGGCAGCATGCCCGTCAGCTCTGCCAGCCGCGAGGTGGCATTGTTGTAGGAGCGGAACTTGATGCCCTTCATCTCGGCTACCGAATTCACCTCGTTTTTGAAATACAGCCCCTGCGGCGGCCACGGCACGGCATAAAGCAGTGTCAGGTTCTGCTCGGCCAGCAGCGTCTCAATCGCTGGTTTGGCGGCTTTCCACAGCTTGTCGCTGTCATCAAACGAGGTCGCCAGGAACGGGATCGAGTCAAAGCCGAACAACGCGTTCTCATTCTGGTGGCCGGACAGCAGCCGCTCGCCAATCGGTGCCTGGCCGGTCTGCACCGCGCGTTTGATGTCGGCGCCTTTAAACAGCGCGCCAGACGGATGCGTCTTGATCTCAACTTCGCCGCCGGTGCCGGTGGTCACGCATTCAGCAAACTCTGCGCCTGTGGCCGAGTGGAAGTTGGAGGCCGAATAGGCCATCGGCATGTCCCAGGTCTCCGCAGCGGCGGGCAGGGCGGCAGCCGCCGTTAACGCGGTGGCGGCGAGCAGTCTGGTCAGTTTCTTCATGGTCTTCTCCCTGTTTCAGTTTCGGCCCCTTCAGAGGCACTGGTTGGTTTCAAATCGCATAGCGCGCCGGGTCATAGGCGCCCATATCCATGTTCGGGGTGCGGCCCGAAATCATCTGCGCCAGCAGGCGACCGGTCTTTGGCCCGCCGGTCAGGCCGATGTGATGATGGCCAAAGCCGACAAAGGCGCCTCTCAGGCCCGGCACTTCGCCGATCACCGGGATCGAATCTGCCGGCGCCGGGCGGTAGCCCAGCCATTCCTCTTCGTGCTTCCAGGTGACACCAGGCAGGATCCGCCGCGCGTTCCTGCGCAACAGCTCAAGCGGGGCTTTTGACGGCCCGGCCTCCAGCCCGCCGAATTCCACAATGCCCGCAATCCGGATCCTTCCTTCCATCGGGGTCACCACGCATTTGGCCGCTGCCACCATCACAGGCGCCTTTGGCATCGCCGAAGGCTCCCATAATTCAAGATGATAGCCGCGTTCTGCTTCCAGTGGTACGGAAATTCCCAATCTCTCTGCCAGCGGCTTGGACCAGACGCCGGTGGCAACAACAACGGCATCGCAGGGAATGGTCTCACCGCCAGCCCGCACGCCGGTCACTTGTCCGTTCTCGCGGGCCACATCAGTAACAAAAGCCTGGATCAACTGGCCGCCATTGGCCACCACATGTGCCGCCAGATCCTTCACATACCGGCCGGGATCCGAGATTATGCCGTGATCCTTCAGCCGCGCGGCAAAGCCAAGTTCCGGCGCATAGATAGCATCATAGGCCCGGACATCCGCACCCTCCAGTTCATCCCAGTCAAAGCCGTGCGTCTTGCGCAAACCCCAGCCAAAGGCGTCCTCTGCGAAATGCGCCCGGTCATTGTAGAGGAACAGGTAATCGGACGGCTTCAAGTGCCGTTCCGCCGCGGTTCCCGCCGCCAGCGCCTGATGATCGGCCAGCGCATCGCCTACAACCGGCGCGAGGGCCGCAGCAATGCGGGTGGTATCTTCGGCATTGGCATGGCTCATGTATTTCATCAGCCAGGGCGCCAGCCTGGGCAGGTATCCCCAGCGCATGAACACGGGCTGGTTCGGGTCCAGCAGCATCTTCGGCGCTTTTTTCCACAGCCCCGGACCCGTCACCGGCACAATAGAACAGGATGCCAGAATGCCGCCATTACCGTGACTGGTGCCTTCACCCGGTCCCTTGCCGTCGATCAGGACCACCTGATGCCCGTCGCGTTGCAGCTCTATCGCTGCCGAAACACCGACAATACCGGCGCCGATGATGGCAACAGTTTTCTTCTCCCGTGTCATGCCGAGACTTTCTTGGAAACCGCATAGCGGTTCAGCTTACCCACGTCAGGTTTGATGCCCAGTCCAGCCCCGTCCGGTACCACCACCTGGCCGTCCACCACCTGGAAAGGCGTTTCCAGAATGTCTTCCTTCAGGAAATAGCTCGCCTGATAGAATTCGCAGCCCAGCCTGATCTCGGGGGTTGCCGCAATCATGTGGGTGCCCGCCAGATGCGCCAGACCCGCCTCGAACATGTCGCCGCCATAGGCCGACAGCCCGTTTGCCGCAGCAATCCGCGCCACCGTCTGGCCGCGGGTCAGCCCGCCCGATTTCATGATCTTGACTGAAACTCCGTCGCAGATGCCATCGCGCGCGGCCCGCACCATGTCCTCGGGGCCGAATACGCTTTCGTCCGCCAGCAGCGGCACGTCGATCATCCCGCGCAATTTGGCCATCATGCCAAAATGATGGAACCGCACTGGCTGCTCGATGAAATCCGGCTTGAACTGCGCGACATCCCGCACCTGGCTCGGCGCATCTTCAATGCTCAGGCCCTGATTATAATCCACCCGCACCTTGAATTCCGGGAAATCCTTGGCAATCCGCTCCAGCCGCATGATGTCAAAGGCGTGATCCTTGAATCCGGTCTTCAGCTTGATCAGCCCGATCTTGTCCGCCCGCAGCCGGTGCAGCAGGTCGATGTCCTTGTCAAAATCCGGATCGGCAATCGAACAGCTGAGCGGGATGGTATCGCGGCACTTGCCGCCTAGCAGCGCCCAAACCGGCGCACCGGTGATCCGCCCGGTCAGGTCCAGCAGGGCGCTTTCCAGCGCCGCCTTGGCCTCGGTGCAATGGGCGACGGCCTTGGCAGCATCCTCCATGATCGCTGCGCGGTCTGCCACCCGGCGGCCCTCCACCAGCGGGCGGATGTAGCGGTCAAGTGCTGCCAGGCTCGCTTCCGGCGTGCCGGTGAACACCGACCAGGTCGACGCCTCGCCGAACCCTTCCGCCCCGCCTTCACTGCGCAGCCGCAGGATCACGACCTCGCAAGAGCCCTCGACAGAGCCGATCCCATGGTCGCGGCGCGACAAAACGGGCAGCGCGAGATGCCACAGATCCATCCCGGCAATCTTTTGTTCCAGCACTTTGCTCTTCCTCCCAGAAGCTGGGCAAAGCTTGCCTTGACTTGTTCATCATTACCAATACAAAGAATTCAATAGAGTATCATAAAAAATGATGTGCTGCCGATGTCCCTCCGCTTCCGCCAGTTGCAGGCATTCCACGCGATTGTCGAAACCGGCACCGTCACCGGCGCGGCCGAGCAGCTGGGCATCTCGCAACCCGGTATTTCCAACCTGCTGTACCAGCTGGAACGCCAGACCCGCCTCAAACTGTTCGAGCGCAGCAAAGGCCGTCTGATCCCGACACCCGAAGCAGGCGTCCTGTTTCAGGAGGTCGATACCGTGGTGCGCGGTTTTGATCATGTGGCACAGGCGGTAACCGACCTGCAGAACAAACAGGCAGGGCAGCTGCAGGTCGCCTCGCAGCACTCCTTGTCCTTCGGTTTCATGCCCGCGCTGATCGCCCGCTTCGCCCGCACAAGGCCGGACCTGTCGATCTCCTTTCAGGCGCAGTATTCGCTGAAGATCCAGGAATGGGTGATCGCGGGCCTTTTCGAAATCGGTGTTTGCGAAATGCCCCTGATCCACGACGGGCTGGAGGCGCATCCTATCAACGTCGAAACCCTGCTGGCGATGCCCGCTGACAGTCCGCTGGCGGAACATGACGTGCTGACGCCTGAACTGTTGGAAGGCGTGCCGTTCATCGTCATGGGCCCCGATCACATGACCCATCGCCGCACCCGCGAGGTATTTCAGCAGGCCGGTATCCCGCTGAAAACCCGTGTGCATTCGCATTTGTTCAAGAATCTCCTCAGCTTTGTGCAGGAAGGCATGGGGGTCTCGATCCTTGATCCCTTTGTGCTGGATTTTGAGATCGGCGGCGGCTTTATCTCCCGCCCGTTTCGGCCCCGGATCATGATGGAAATGGCGGTGATCACCTCCAGGTCGCGGCCGCTGTCTGCGGTGGGGCAGGAGTTCCTGGCGCTTCTGAAGCAGGAGCTGGCGCCATATACCGCAGGCGGTGCCCAGACGGCCGTGTAAATTGTATGCAAACCAGAATTCAATATTGCACGAGGTTGATGGCTCACCTAATCTGCACCGCGGAATGAACGAATGGCGGGAACATGGCCAAACGCGAAAGCAATGTGGACAGGGTCTATGAGGCGCTGCGCCGGATGGCAGCGGATTTTGCCTTTAAGCCTGACCAGCGGATCAACGAAAGCGCCTTGTCCGAGGTGCTGGGTGCCAGCCGCACGCCGCTGCGCGAGGCGCTGAACCGGCTGGTGGCCGAAGGGTTCCTGACCTTCCAGAACAACCGCGGCTTTTTCTGCCGCCCGCTGACGCCCAGCTACATCATGGACCTCTATGAGGCCAGGGTGGCGGTGGAATGCGAGGCGGTGCGTCTTGCTTGCACCCGCGCATCGGATGACGACATCGCGGCGCTGGCGGATTACCTCAACCGGATGGAGCCGGAGTATCAAAGCGCGACGGATCCGGAGGCGCTCCTGGCGATGGATGAAAGCTTTCACGCCCGCCTGGCGCAGCTTTCGGGCAACAGCGAGCTGCAGCGGATCCTCAACAATCTCAATGGCCGGATCCGCTATATCCGCCTGATTGACCTCAAACGCATGCGCGACCGGGCAGGGGGCAAGGCGCCGGGCGATATCTCGGCTCACCGCCAGATTGTTGAAGGCATCGCTGCCCGCAACGCTGAAACGGCCACAGCGGCCATGCGCAGCCACATCGAAAAACGCCGCGAAGAGGCGACGGAAGCCGTCCGCATCGCATTCTCTCAGCTTTACGTGCCGGATGAATAGGGGACCCCATGGAACACGGTGGTAAGACGGTTTTTGGCGCAGCAGTCGGCATCCTGATGCTGGAAACCCGTTTTCCCCGCATCCACGGCGATATGGGCAACGCAATGACCTGGGACTTTCCGGTGCATTACAAGGTGGTGCGCGGTGCCAATCCCGAAAACGTAGTGCGCGGCAACCCCAAGGAACTGGTTGATCTGTTTGTGGATGCGGGCCGCGATCTGGTCGCCATGGGCGCCGACGGCATTACCACCAACTGCGGCTTTCTGGCGCTGATCCAGGACGAGGTGAAACAGGCGCTGGGGGTGCCGGTGGCGACATCCTCGCTAATGCAGGTTCCGATGGTGCAGACCCTGCTGCCCGCAGGCAAGCGCTGCGGCATCCTGACGATTTCCAAAGCCACTCTGACGCCTGCGCATCTTGAGGCCGCAGGCGTGCCGCTGGACACGCCGATTGCCGGCACTGACGGTCTGCGCTGTTTTACCCGCGATATCCTGGGCGATGCGCCGGAAATCGACTTTGCAGCCTGCCGGCTGGATATGATCGACGCCGCCCGCGCGATGGTGGCGGACACCCCGGATCTTGGCGCCATCGTGCTGGAATGCACCAATATGGTGCCCTATGCCCGTGACGTGCGCAAAGCCACCGGGTTGCCGGTATTCTCTATCCACTCCTTTGTGAACTGGTTCCAGGCCGGCCTGCTGCCCAAAGGCTTCCCGCTGGAATTGGACGACCCGCGCTGGTGACTTGTCACCGGCGCGAGCGTCCGCCGACACTGTGACGGCGGGCGCTGCCCGGCTGATGCCGGGCGCAACGCTGCTGCGCTGCGGCTGTCAGCTCAGCACCAGAAGCCAGAACCACACGGTCAGGATGCTCGCCCCGGTGGCAATCAGTACCGAAGACGCCGCAACCCGCTTGGCCCGCCCGTACATATTGGCAAAGATGTAACCGTTGAACCCGGTCGCCATTGCCGCGTTCAAAACACCCGAACGGAACAGATCCTGCGGCAAGGCCAAGGCCGAGCCCAGCATCCAGACGATCGCCGGATGGATCATCAAAGAGATGAAGCAGACAAACAGGATTGCCCGCAGATCGCCCTCGGGGCGGTACTTCACCAGCACGCCGCCAAGGGCAAACAGCGCGCAGGGCAGGGCGGCCCGGATGATCAGCGACAGGGCTTCACTCACAACCATCGGAATGGCCAGCCCTGAAAGGTTCACCGCAAACCCCAGCGCGATGCCCAGGATCAGCACATTGCGGAACATTGCGTTCAGCACAGCCGAGACGGTCTTGATCCCGCCCGCGCCGCGATTGCGCACGATCTCCATCACGGTGATCCCGACGCCGTAGCAGAACGGCGAATGGAAAGCGATGATCGCATAGTTGCCGGTCAAGTTCTCCGGCCCAAAGGCGCGTTCAGTGATCGGCAGGCCCAACAGCACCGAGTTGGAGAACAGGCAGCAGAATCCGATGGCAATGCAGTCCTCCCACTCCCGCTTGAACAGGATCCGCGCGCCGAACACGCCAATCAGGAAGCAGGTGAAAGCGCCGGTATAAAAGCTCGCCAGCAACCGCGGGTCAAAGCTGGATGACAGATCCAGCTCCGCCATCGCCTTGAACAGCAGGCAGGGGATGGCAAAGCCCTGCGCGAATTTCATCACGCCTTCGATATGTGTCTGGGTCAGCACGCCCCGCGCGGTGGCGGCGTAACCCGCGCCGACGACCAGAAATACCGGCAGGATGACGTCGATCAGGCTTTGAAACATCAGCCTGTTCCTTGAAGGCAAGGGATGCTGCCGTTCAGGGGGGCTTGTCCGGCTTCTGGCCGCAGATGCCTCCGGCGGGAGTACTTTTGCAAAGATGAAGTCTGCGGTCTGCCCAACGGGCCTGGGCGCACGGCGGCAGACCCGGGCATTGCGCTATAGCTCAACCCGGATCACCATGCCGTCATAGGCCGGCGTGATGTGGTCCGGAGTCTCGGCTTCGACCGTGGCGTAATCCATGTCGATATGCATGTTGGTTATGATGCCGCGTTTGGGAGACATCTTCGCGAACCACTCCAGCGCTTCGGAATAGCTGAAATGCGTAGGATGCGGCGTGCGCCGCAGCCCGTCCAGGATCCAAGTATCCAGCGCCTCCAGCTCTGGCAGGGCGGCGTCGGGAATTCTGGACACATCCGGCAAATAGGCCAACCCGCCGATCCGGAACCCCAGCGCGTCGATCGAGCCATGGCTGACCTCGAACGGGCGAAAGGTGATTTCGCCGCCGGGGCCGTCTATTGTGAACGGCCCGCCAATGGTCTTCAGGTCCAGGATCGGCGGATAGGGAGAGCCATCCGGCTGCGCAAAGGCATAGCCGAAGCGGTTCAGAAGGTCGTTCTGAGTGGCACCATCGGCATAGACAGGGATGCGCTGGCGCATATTGAAATAGACCATGCGCAGATCGTCGATGCCATGCAGATGGTCGGCGTGGGAGTGTGTGTAAACCACCGCATCCAGGCGGCTGACGTCTGCATCCAGCAATTGGCTTCGCATGTCCGGTGTTGTGTCGATCAGCACGGATGTGGTGCCGCCCTCATCAACACGCTCCACCAGCATTGAACACCGCTGGCGCCGGTTCTTCGGGTTCTCGGGGTCGCAGTCGCCCCAATGGCCGCCGATCCTCGGCACCCCGCCCGAAGACCCCGAGCCGAGGATGGTGAACCGCATCTCAGCCATCAGGCGGCGGCCTCATACTGGGCAGCCTTCCAGAACAGCCGGTCGAAATTTGCCTGCGTTTGCGCGGCAAAATCGGCGTAGTCCATGCCGAAAACCTCCGCGCCCGCCTTGGCGGTAAAGGCGGAATAGGCCGGTTCATTGCGTTTGCCGCGATAGGGCGGCGGTGCCAGATAGGGGGCGTCGGTCTCAACCAGAATGCGCTCCACCGGAGCGGCGGCAAAGATATCGCGCAGCTCCTGGCTTTTGGGGAAGGCAGCAATGCCGGACATTGACAGGTAGAACCCCAGATCCAGTGCTGCCTTGGCCAGCCCGGCCGAGGAGGAGAAGCAGTGCATCACGCAAGAATATGCGCCGTTCTTCATCTCCTCGCCCAGAATGCGGGCCATGTCGTCATCCGCCGCGCGGGCGTGGATGATCAGCGGCAGGCCGGTTTCGCGGGCGGCCGCGATATGAATGCGCAAAGACTCCTGCTGCACGTCCTTGCTGTCGGCGGTGTAGTGGTAATCGAGGCCCGTCTCGCCGATGCCGACAAACTTCGGGTGCTTGGCCAGCGCCACCAGTTCATCCACCGGGACCATCGGCTCATCCGCCGCGCTCATCGGGTGGGTGCCCGCAGCATAGAACACCGGCGCATGCGCATCGGCAATGGCGCGCACCGCGGGTTCATTCTTCATTTTGGTGCAAATCGTCACCATCCTGGTCACGCCGGCCTCTGCTGCGCTGGCAATCACCTCATCCAGCCGGCCCTCGAAATCTGGGAAGTCCAGGTGGCAATGGCTGTCCGTTATCTGGGGGGTCGCTTCGGTCATTTATCCTCTGCCGCCGTAAGTGCCGCGGGGCCTTTCCGGCCTCAGCGCGACGCGGTTTCCTGCATCTTGAAAACCGTATCTAGGACAAGCGCGGCAGGGTCAAGGTTCACCGCCTGCCCGTGGCGGGCGCGGGCGGTCACTTCTGCTGCGAGGTCAGCCCAGGCGCGCGCCTTGCGCGTGTCAGGCGACAGCCGCGACAGCATCGCCGCCTCCTGCGGTGCTGCTTCCGGCGCTGGCGGTACTCCGGTTGCGCCTGTACGCGCGAGCCGGGCCAGCGCCATCTCAGTCAGCGTGAGCAGCAGTTCAAAACGCGCGGATGCCCCGCGCTGAGCGGCCGCTTCGGCCAGCGCCATGGCGCGCTGGCGGTCCAGCTGCGGCATGGAAGCAAGGATCTTCACCAGCTCGGCATAGATCCTGAGTCCGCCAAGATTGATCAGCCGCAGCGCAGCACCCACGGAACCGCCGGCCAAAGCGGCGAGATTTTCCATGTTCTGAGGCAGTTCAACGCCGGATTGCGCCAGCGCAGCCTCCATATCCGGAGCTGACAAAGGCCCCAGCCGCAAGGTGCGGCAGCGCGAACGGATGGTGGGCAATAGACGCGAAGGCTGGTGCGAAATCAGCAAAATCGTAGTGCGGGCCGGCGGCTCCTCCAGCATCTTCAGCAGCGCGTTGGCAGCGCTGATGTTCATATCGTCGGCGGCATCGACAATGACCACCCGGCGCCCGCCATCCGTCGCCGACAGGCCGAAGAAACGGTTCAGCTTGCGGATATCGTCCACCACAATCTGGCTGCGCAGCTTGCCCTTGTCGTCATAAGAGCGGGTGATCGGCGCCAGCCCCGGTTCCGCCAGCGCCTGAATACGGTGCGAGACCGGGTGTTCGGGATCAATGTCCAATGTCTGCGGCGGGGGCGGGGCGCCGAACAGGCCTTCCTCCGCCGGGGGGGTGGCCAGCAGAAAACGGGCTATCCGCCAGGCCAGCGTGGCCTTGCCGACACCTTGCGGGCCGGTCAGCAGCCAGCCGTGGTGCAATCGGCCGGAGGTGTAGGCGGTCAGAAAATCCTGTTCCGCCGCGTCCTGGCCGATCAGCTGCTGGGTTTCGCGCGGATGCGGGGCGCCTTCGGCCTGATCTGCGCGCGGCAGGTCGTCATCGGTGCTCATACCCGGGATCCTTCCAAGGCCGCATCCGCCAGCCGGCGCACATCTGCGGCAACGGCCTCCACCGGGCGGGCGCCATTGACAACCCGGAAGCGGTCCGCAAACTCCAGCGCCAGCGCCAGGAAACCCGCGCGCATCTTCTCCTGCAGCCCGATGCCGAAATCCTCGAACCGTTCTTCCTTGCCCTGCCGCCCCTTGGCACGGGCAAGGCCTGTGGCCGGGTCCATGTCGATAAGCAGGGTCAGGTCCGGCTCGCGTGTGATCATCAGCTTGTGCATCTGGTCCACTGCCGCGCGCAAATCACCGCGGGACAACCCCTGATACATTCGCGTGCTGTCAGCAAAACGGTCGCAGATTACCACCTTGCCCGCCGTCAGAGCAGGCTCAATGGTGCGCTCCAGATGGTCGCGCCGCGCTGCCATGAACAACAGCAGTTCAGTTTCAGCCGACCAGCGGTCGGGATCACCTTCCAGCACCAGGCGGCGGATTTCCTCGGCGCCCGGGGAGCCGCCGGGCTCCCGTGTCAGCACAACGTCGCGGCCTGCGTCGCGCAAGGTTTCCGCCAGCAAGCGGCACTGCGTTGATTTCCCGGACCCGTCTATGCCTTCAAAGGTGATGAACAGGCCGCGCCCTGCGCCAGCCGTCACAGCGCCCCCTCGGGACCGGTCAGAAACTGCTTGATCAGCACCTGTGCCGCGGTTTTCACACGGACCACAAAACCGCCGGCGGGCACGTCAGCTTCGGCCACCAGCGGCAGCCGGACCTCCGGCAGCTCCTCGGGCTGCAAAACCAATTCTGCCAGGCGCTGGCCCTTCGCGACCGGCGCCTCGATCGGGCCGTTATAGACAACTTCGCCTTGAATGGTCTTGGCCGACAGCGACGGCAGCAGGATCTCCAGATCCTTGGCCGGCACCAGCCCTACCGATTGCTCGGCCCCGCGCCAAATTTCGGCTTCGGCGATGGCGACGCCCTCCTGGGCAACGGTTTTTTTGGTAAATTGGCGAAACGACCAGTTAACCAGGGCCTCGGCCTCCTCTGCGCGCCCGCGCTCGCTGTCCAGCCCGGAGACCACAAAGATCACCCGCCGGTCGCCCTGCTGGGCAGAGCCGACCAGGCCATAGCCTGCTTCTTCGGTATGGCCTGTCTTCAGCCCGTCCGCGCCGATGCCCAGCTTCAGCAGCGGATTGCGGTTGCGGATGTTGGACGGCGCACGGCCATCGAATTCGAACTTGGTTTCGGCAAACAGCGGGTAATATTCCGGGAAGTCCTCTATCATCCGCTCGGCCAGAATTGCCAGATCATGCACCGACATCCGGTGCCCGGCAGCAGGCCAGCCGTTGGAGTTGGCAAAGGTCGAGGCGGTCATGCCCAGGTCCTGGCCGCGCTTGGTCATATAGCGGGCAAAGCCGGCCTCGGTTCCGTCCGGGCTCAACGCCTCGGCGATCACCACACAGGCGTCATTGCCGGACAGCACGATGATGCCGCGCAACAGGTCCTCAACCCGCACCCGGTCCTGGGTGTCCAGGAACATGGTGGAGCCTTTGTAGCTCATCGCGTGCTCGCTGACCGGCAGCGTCTCGTCCAGCGTCAGCCGTCCGTCGCGCAGGGCCTCAAACGCCACATACAGCGTCATCAGCTTGGACATCGAGGCAGGCGGCAGCGGCACATCGGCGTTCTTGGACAGAAGCACCGTGTCGGTGCCTGCGTCCAGAACATAGGCAGCGCGCGCTTTGGTATCAAAGGCGGCGGCCGGCAACGCCGGCAGGCTGACCGCCAGTCCCGCGGCCAAAGCCAGCTGCAGCGAAGAGATCAGAGTGCGCCCCAGGCGCTTGGCGCCGGGATCAATTGGTGACAGCATAGGCATCCGCAAATCCGGTTTCCTTTACGCTTTTCAACAGCTGGCTGCGTTCAGTCTTGTTCTGCGCCGGGCCAACCAGAACCCGCCAGAACGCTTTGCCGCTGGAGGCTTGCTCGCGCACCACTGGCACCATGCCGGCGCTGCGCATCATGTTGGCCGTCCGTTTGGCATTGGCTTCAACGCTGAAGATGCCGATCTGGATGTAGGGTTTGTCCAGGGCGGATTTTTGCGCGCTGGCTGCCGGCGCGGCAGCAGGCTTCGCCTGTGCGGGCGCTGTTTGCGCCGGAACGGCCGGGGCAGAGGCTTCAATCGCGGCGGCGGCGCCTGCAATCGGATCCAGCGGTGTTTCAGAGATTTCCTGTCCGGCGGCTGCGGCCAGTACCGCGGCAGGATCCGCCTCGGCGTCTGCCTCTGCTGCAGGCAGCTCAGCTGTCTGATCCTCAACCGGGGGCTCGTTGCTGACTTCTTCGCGCCGCAGGGCGGTGACGTTCAGCTCAGCCGGGGCGCCTGCCAGCATTCCCAGCGCGGC
This sequence comes from Leisingera sp. MMG026, assembly GCF_021654205.1. Classification (NCBI taxonomy): domain Bacteria; kingdom Pseudomonadati; phylum Pseudomonadota; class Alphaproteobacteria; order Rhodobacterales; family Roseobacteraceae; genus Leisingera; species Leisingera sp. MMG026. The sequence goes on from NZ_JAKFZM010000016.1 coordinate 105,670, forward strand.
GGCCGCGTCGGAGGACACTTGCAGCCGCGGACCCGGTATTTCCCGTTCGCGCCGGAACAGGGCGCCGATCACAAACTGGCCATTGGCATTGTTGCGGATGATCACCCGCTCCGGGTCCTTGGTGTCGGGATGCGCGACCCAGACCCCGCCGATCGACGGGCGCCCGTCCCACAGCCCCGCTTCGGTCACTTGGAACACATCAGGGGCTTCCACGTCGCGCTCGACCAGCTTGGTGCTGCTGGAGGCCTGAACCTCCCCCCCGGCTTTGGCTTTGGGCTGCAAAAAGGCCAGTTTCGAACCGTCTTCACAGCCTGCCATCAACAGCAGGCCCAAGACCGCCGCGGCAATCCGCGGGGCCGTCTTTGCTGTCGACATGGTGTCTTTCATGCTCTCATCCTTGCCTGTGCCCGCGGCGCTTTTGCGCCCCCGCCGGAATGCCCGGTCTTCTTGATTTGGCGGCATGATAGCCTGCGCATACGGCCATGAAAACCCTGACGGGCCGCGGCACAAGGGAAACCCGCAAGGACGGCATGAATCCGCGCGGCCGGGGCAGGGCTGAGATTTCCCTTGCGCTGTGGATTTCCCCTTGCCTCATCCGGTTTTGCGTCCTAAACCGCTGAACGGACCGGGGAGGTGGCAGAGTGGTCGAATGCGGCGGTCTTGAAAACCGTTGAACGTGAGAGCGTTCCCAGGGTTCGAATCCCTGTCTCCCCGCCACTTGCCCTAGAGAAACGTTTCTCCAGATCCGGCTGCGGCCGGATTTTTCCGTTATATTAAAGGGTTATGCGGGAGGGGCTGTAAACCGGCACCTGGGCCAGCATGCCCAAAGGTGTTCTCTCCGGGCCGATATTCTCTGGACCTCTCGACTGCGCGGATTTGGTGCAAAGCCTGTAACCTATTGAAGTTGTTGGGATGGGGTCTCGGTCAACCTGAACGCTTCGACGTCGGTCGCGGCTCTTTAAACGGACCGAAATCGAACTTTCTCCTTCCTCATTCGACGCTTGCAAGCCCTTTGTGCCATTGAGAAATTTCCACCCAGCCGCCATGCTGCTCTGGGAGGGTGCCAAAATGGCGGAACTGGACCTCAATACTGAGAAGCTTGACGACGTCGCGCTGGCGATCCTCAGCCTGTCACTTCATGATGGAAACCGCGTCTGGAAAGGCCTCGACTGGGCCATCACTGACCGGTTTCATGCCAAAGGGTTGATCGCTGATCCTGTCGGCAAGGCAAAGTCCCTGATGTTGACCGAGGACGGGCTTGCACGCGCCGAGGCAGCCCTGCTGGCAAAGTTTGCGAAGCGGCACGATGGCGCGCAAGGCACCGATCCATGAAGAAAGCGGATGAGGAACGCATCGCTGCCAGGCTGGCCAAGTTGATGGCGATGATCTGTGCGCGCAACACCGGCATTGAGGATCTTCATGCCGGGATCGTTCCGGTCACTCACACTGGCGACTTTTCCGATGTCTTTGTGACCGACGCAGACGGCCGCCGGATAGCGTGGACCGATGTCAGTCACATGGACGATGGCGCGATGCGCGACGTGATGCGGCAAATCGTTAACCGGCTCTACACATTCCATATGAACCGGGACGATCCGCAGTTTCGTGACCACCTCGATCGCTGGCTGGCGATTTCCGTAGCATGGGATGATCCGAAGCTGGACGAAGCCCTGCTGGCGGTGATTGGCGATAACAAAGAATCCGAGCGGCCGGTATAGTCAGGATGCGCTTGGCTCGATCAGGTGTCCCAGAGAAACCGTGGCTCAGTTCGGCAAACGCCTTCCGGGCGGCCTGAAAGACAAGGCGCTGCAACCGGAAACCATCCGGCAGCTTTTCCAGATCGATCGCTGTGACCTTGCCCATGTCCGTCGCGCCGCCGAGCGCAGGAGCCAATTCCGCACTGATCGGTGTGCTGGCGGGGTCAAGCAGCAGAGGTGGCACCTTGTCCCAGGCAACGGTCAGTTGCGGTTTCACGACGGTTTCCACACGCAAGACGTTTGGCCATTTGATCTCGAGGTGCGCCCGTTCCGGGATAACCTCGATTTGCGTCGTCGGCTTTGGCGGCGGGGGCGCATCACCGCCTTCTCCAGTCTCCGAGATGGAAAGCGGCACGCCGAACACGTTAACGTACTCGGGCAGGAACAGGCCGTTTTCGTCGGTATCGTACGAAACCCGGCGCAGGCCTCGCCCAACGACCTGCTCGCACAGAAATTGCGACGTGAATGCACGCAAGCCCATGATATGGGTCACATTCTTGGCATCCCATCCCTCTGAGAGCATTGCGACTGAGATAACGTTTTGCAGATCCTGCCCAGCGGCTCCGCGCTTGCCGACATTGTCGACGATCTCGTGCAGAAGCTCTTCTTTTTTCAGGGACAGGAAGCGCTGCTTCCGGGTTTCGGGAATGTCGGCGGCTTCGATGATTTCCTTCAGCCGCGCTTCGTAATCCTTGTCTGACGTCGCTGTCTCGCCAATCTCGGCCTTGTCGAGGACTTTTGAATCCACCCGCAGTGTTCGAGCGATGGCGTGCAGTTCCGGCCAGTGGGCGTCACCCTTGTTGAAATAATTCTCGATGCGGGCAGCCGTTTCCGTACGGTTGCACACCGTCAGCATGACCGGAGGCGAGTGATGCCCGACATCCCGCCACTGGGCTCGCGTCTTCCGCCAGTCGGCACCGAGGAGCGTGTAGGCGTCCTGCACCAGCTTCGGCAGGGCCTCGTGCGGCTCTGCCTTCGCCCGGTTGAGATCCTCGGACACCGAGGGATCACGGTAGATATGGTAGAGTTTTGACCGCAGCGTCTTGGCGTCCGGCAGGGCATCGTCGCGCACCACCACGCGCGGCGTCTTCACAAGCCCGGCCTCGATGGCGTCATTCAGGCCAAAGTCCGAGATGATCCAGTCAAACAGCGCCGTGTCGGTGCTTTTCTTTCCGGTGGGCGCGAAGGGCGTGCCCGAAAGATCGAAGCAGCGCTGGATCCGGCGGGTCTTGTGGATACGGTCCAACCCTTCGATCCAGCGGGTCGCCTCGTCCAGGTCGATGCCCTGTTCGGCGGCCTGCTTCTTGCTGATCTTCACCTCGGGCGGCTTGCGATAGGCGTGGTGCGCCTCGTCATTGATGACGATGATGTCCTTGTGAGTGGCCAGCTTGCCCAGCACCCGCCGCGTGTATGCCTCGTCGGACTCGCGGCCCTTCTTGACGACCGAGCGATCTGCTTCCTTCAGCGGCATCAGTGAATGCCAGTTGTCGATCAGCACTTCGGCCTGGTTCAACCTCGCCCGCAGCGCCTCTGACGGGCACAGATTGAACTCATCGTAGTAGCTGCCCTCGCTTGGCAGCAGCACCTGCAACCATTCTTTCACGGTCAGCCCGGGAGCCACGATGAATACGGCGCGGCTGAAATCCTTGTTCCGCTTCGGATAGGTCAGCGCGTTCAGCACCTGCCAGGTGATGATCATCGCCATCACCGTAGTCTTGCCCGCGCCCGTGGCCATCTTGTTGCACAGGCGTTCCCACGTCCCGCCATCGCCGGGGATCGCTATACCCTGCTTGAACGCTTCGGCCCCATCGACCCACCAGATAAGTGTCTCGATGGCCTCCAGCTGGCAAAAACAGAACGGGTACTGCCGCGCATCGCGGTCATGCCAGTGCTCTAGCAGTTTGCGGGTGACGATGGTCACGCCGGGCCAGCCCGCCTCGCGCCAGGCGTCGACGCGGGTGTGGATGGTGTTCACCAGATCCAGCACCTCGGTCCGCTTGGTGTTGTTGCGGGCGTCGAAGACCTCGTAGCTTGCCGGACGTCGCTCGGTCTTGATCTCCAGCTTGCCGCCCTTGGCTTCGACCCAATGTTGGGCGGGGCAGACGAAGGGTGTGTTGATGATGAGGGACATGGGCTTACCCCTCCAGCGGCATGATCTTGAGGGACACGATCCCGCGATCATCGACGATCTTCACCGCGATCCGCTTGTTGTCTCCGGCCTCGAACGGCAGTGACACAGTGCCGTGGAACTGCTCCAGCAGGTCCTCGTCCAACTCTGCGCGGATCGTCTTGCGCAGGCGGTTCCAGCCGCCCTTGGCGTCGGCCATGGGAAAGAACACCTGATGCGGCATCAGCGAGCGCTGGTCGTAATCCACGTCCAGCGACCACATGGCGATCTGGTTTTTGCCACCAGACACCAGATCGCCCGCCTTCGGATCAAAATAGTCGAAGCCGTTGACCTCAACCTCCCACATCCCGTCTTTGCGCCGCCGCAGGTCCACGTCCGGCTGGCCCATCAGCCAGAACGACTGGTTGGAGGCGCGCTTATTCTTCAAATCCTCGGTCAACAGATCGGTGTTCATCTGCGCCTTGAGCAACGTCACGCCGGGCCAGTTCACTTCGTCGATGTCCTTGGCTGCTTCGGGGGCGAAGGTGAAGGCGCAGAACAGGATGAATTTCGGCGACGGACGCAGGGTCTCGGCCTTGGTCAGGGCCAGTTCCACCTGTCGCTGTTCCAGGCTCGCGTGCTCGGGGCCGAAGCTGACGACGACGCGTTCGCCGGTGTCGGCCAATGATCCACTCGCATGGATGTATTTCAGGCCCGGCAGGGTCTCGAACTCGGCAAAACGCAGCATCGCGCCGCCCTTGCCGCGCACGCCGGTTTTCAGCAGCTCGTCGCGCCAGAGCGATTGGCGCGAGGTTTCGCCGGAACGGGCGACGGTTTCATCCGCCTCTTGCGGTGGCACGCTTTCGTCGAGCGACAGCACAGTAGGCGCAGGCACGGCCTCAACGCTGAACGGGCCGGTGATGCGCAGGCGGTTCTTGTCGATGCGGGGCTTGTCATACAGCGTCTCCTGATCGGCATGATCTGCGATGGACCGGTCCATGCGGCGCTGCATGGCTTGGCGCGCAGTGTGGAAAGCCTCGAAGGGTTGTTTGGCGCTGTCTGGCCAGTCGTCAGGCAGACTGAAGGGGACCTCCCATTCATGCAGGGAGTCGCCCTTGGCAAAGTCCGCCGGCTTGCCCTTGCGCACGCCTTGGGTGGGCTTGATCGGTTTGGGCGGGGAGGCAGTCAACGCGGTGTTGAGGGCGTCGAGTGCGACCGTGATCTTGGGATGATCCACGTCATAAATCGTGTCGATGTCGGGGGTGTTGGCGATGCTTTTCAGCGTGATATGCGGCACGGTTTGATAATCGAACCCGCCTTTCAGCCCCTCATGTGGATAGCGCAGGGCGTAGTAGTCGAAAGAGGCGGTCATCAGCCGCTGTTTGGCCAGTGTGATCGCCACGCGAGAGGTGTCGCAGGTGATCCAGCGCCGCCCCCATTTCTCGGCGACGAAAGCGGTGGTGCCGGAGCCGCAGGTGGGATCGAGCACCAGATCGCCGGGATCGGTGGTCATCAGGAGGCAGCGTTCGATGACTTTCAGATTGGTCTGGACGACATAGGTCTTTTCGTCAGTAAAGGCGCCTGTTTGAGTATCCATCCAAACATTTGAGATCGCTTGGACAGGAAAGTCATCCATGTATCTGAGATAGGCAATTGAAGCAGTAGAAGGCAGGGCCAACCGACCTGCTTTAGCAAGGCGCTCAACGCCAACTGGGTGATGGCATTTCCAATGGGAGTTCTTAGCCCAAGGATCAAATTCGCCTCCTTGATAGC